>CAYNYV010000011.1:0-11457 GCA_964401515.1 uncultured Christensenella sp. | reverse complement strand
AAAGCGGCTTTCAAGAAACAAAACCAAATCGTCGCAAAAAATATTAAAAGGAGATAATGTAATGAAAAAGACTCAAAAGTTGATTTTCGCGGTCGTAACGATGGTATTATCGTTGTTCCTTCTTACGGCGTGCGGACTTCAAACTCACATGCACGATTACTCCGAATGGGGCTATAATGATGAAAACCATTGGATGTACTGTGCGGAAGACAACGTGAAGAACGACGAAACCGTTGCGGCACACACGTTTACCGAACGCGGAACGGACGAAACTTATCACTGGATGTATTGTCCTACTTGCGGTGCTATACAGCAAAGTTCCAAGGGCGAACACGTTGACGAAGATTTTGACGGAAAGTGCGACGTATGCGAACACAAAGTGCCCGTATATGCCGATTTTTCGGGTAAAGTTACCTTGCTTAAAGGCGGCAGCGCACCCGTTTCGACCAACGAAGGCGTAACGCTTACCGTAACCGACGACAACGGCGAAGCGGAACTTTTGAACTACGCTTTCAACGAAGACGGTACGTTTAGCTTCACTGCGGACGAAGGCGAATATCTTATCACCGCTTCCAAGCAAGGTTACGTAACCGCACAAGGCTACATCGAACTTAACCACGAAGAAGCAGTTACCGGTTATGAGATGGAACTTTCCTATAAACTCTTGCAAGTTGCGCCGAAGCCCAACTACGATCCGCTTTTGCACGACTTCTCGCACATGAACGACGAAAAGCCTTACGTTATCCACACCTTCAAAGGCAAGGGTAAAACTTTGGACGTTTCGACGGTAGAGCCCCAAAACAACGCAATGTTCACTTGGTATGCCGAAAAAGGTCACGCATGCGCTAACGGCGACCGCGTAGGCGTTTGGGTACAGTTCTACGACGACGGTATGACGAAGGGCGAATACATCTGGTTCCAAGTAATAGGCGACAACTATCAATACGCTGTTTATACCGGCGGCGGCTGGGGTCCCGCACCCAACATGATGCAAGGCAAGTCGGCTTACAGCGCTTATATGTCCGATGCCGAAAAAGCACAGTTTGACAAAGGCGAATTAAAAATCACGCTCGGCCGTTCGGCTAACTACATTTTCGTTATCGTTAACGACGAATTACGCGACACCATCGTTTTAGACGAAAAGTATGCCGAAAAAGACGCATACTTAGGTTTAGTCGGTTGGGACGTTTCCGCGGACGACGGTCAAAACAAATTCTATTTCGCGTTAGACGATTTGAAGATGGGTAAATTAACCCTTAACAAGACGGGCGACAACGCAGACAAACTTATCGTAAACGGTTATAAGGAATCTTACGATTTCGACGATACTACCGAATTGACTTTCGAAGTCGAAAAAGGTTATTACATCAATTCGCTTACGATTAACGGCAAACTCTTCGACAAGACCGAAGTTTACGCGCTTGATCTCTTTAACAAAGACGCTACGCTCGATATCGACGTCGAAATCATAGAAATCGCTACTGAATCCGTTACTTTCCAACCTCAAGAAAAGTACGCTTCCGTACAGAACTACACGGAACTTACTTTAGGCACGAGACTTGTTTTCGCAAACAAAACGACGGGACGTAGTTATACCGCTACTTATACGGGTGGTAAGTTAGTCGTCGACTTAGAAGACGGAAAATACACCGTTTCCGCAAAAGGTTATTACGATTTAGAGCTTACCGTAACGAACGGCGTAGCAGACAAATCTCTTGATTTATACAGAAAGATTCTCCTTTCCAACGGCGTAGACGAAAAGCTTTACACCATTAGTCTAAAAGACGGTAAGGAAGAAGTCGCGTTTACCGGTAATACCTTCAAACGCGGGTATGCTTACTTTAACGCAAATCTTGCTGCCGGTAAGTACACTATCGAGGCAACCTATAAAGGAACCGCACCGTGGGACGACGCTATATCTTTCGTCACTTCGAAAGGAACCGAAACGGGTTACTTAATTAACTTCGGTACTTGGGGCGATAGCGTTTACGCTAAATGGCGCAACAGTAACGATTATCAAGTCTACGCAAAGATTGCCGACGTTAAACAATCGGACGATACTTACGTCATTAAGATGAAAATCGAAATATACGGTAACAACATCACTACTTATACTGCCTTCTTAAAGACCGACGGCAACTATACCGATTGGACAAAGAGGACGTTCTCCTTCGGCAACGAATATTATTCGATAGGTTTCACGGCAAAGGCGGCAAGTAGTTACAGCGACGTTACCATCGTCGAAGAAACCAAATACGCCGTAGTCGTACCTACTTTAGAAAACGCAACCGTTACCGCGGACCGCGCCTTCGCGTATAAGGGCGAAAGCGTCGTTTACACGATAACCCCCGCAGAAGGCTATGTCGTTTCTTCCGTAACCGTTAACGGCGTAGATAAATACGGCGATATGAAGAACGGTAAGTTGACGGTTGAAAACTACAACGACCAAACCGTTTTGGCGATCACCGTCCAAGAAGAAAAAACGGTGGACGTCAAAGTCGAAGCGCACGAAATTTACGAAGGTTCGACCGTTACTTTCAAACGTGACGATCAAACTAACACCGTAACCATCGAAAACGGCACCGCGACGTTCAGCGGTCTCACCGGTTACTGGACGGCAACGATAGTATTCAAAGGTAAAACTTACGACTTCGGTCGTTTCTACGTAGGCGCCGACGGTAAACTCTTCATCGACGAAACCGCACGTATTTCGAGCGTTGTCGAAAAAGACAACTTCACTTATCCCAATACGACCGATAAAAAGGCAACTGCCGAGTACAGCCCCGTCAGCGGCGAAGGCACCATGTATATGGAAGTAGGCGACATGCTTCGTCACAGACTTGAAATGACTTACGACGGGACCGTTGCGTTCACGATGTACTTAGACAGCAGAATGCTCGCAAAAGACGAAGAACAAGGTCCCATTATCGCATTCGATACCGGCGCTTCCGAATATCCTATTCGTTACGTCTGGTTCGGTATTAAGACTAATAAACTTGCTTGGCTCGAAAACTACTGGCACGACGTTTACGATAAGACTGCGTCCAACGCCCAACAGGCTTTAAACATTACCCCCGGTAAAAATAACGACATAGACGTAAATGTACAAAAAGTCCTCTTGGAAAGTCTTACCTCTGCCGACATAGCGCTTTATAACGAAGGCAAATTGCCCGTAACTTTGGTAAGAAGCAAAAACATGGTTTACGCTTTCGTTAACGGAAGATACGCAGGCTATGCCGCATTACCCGAAGAATACGCTACTATGACCGCACGCGTAGGTATTTCCGGTTTAAGTCTCCAAAAATCGGCTTCTCAATTCGACTTTGTAGTGGAAGACGCACAAAAATACCTCGATATCTGCGAAGGCGCAACCGATTTCCAAGTCGAAATCAAAGGCGAAGGTTTAGAATACTTAGTCGTTAACGGTTTGACCGCAGACGGCGTTTACAATATGAACACGGATTATAAGTTCACATTTGCCGCAAAAGATCATCCCAACGCGCCGTTAAGCAGTTACGGTATCACTTCCTTCAAAGTAAACGGCGAAGACGCCGATTATACGAAGGCTATCGAAAAGACTTTCTACAAAAAGTCCGGCTGCGGTAAACTCACGATCGAGGTTGTCGTAACCGAAGTTGCACGCGGCACCTTCGAAGGTAAAGTCGAGTTACTTAAACAAGGCACGACCACCGTTGCGACGAAAGATTTCAACCTCTATTTGTTGCAAGGCGAAGAAGAAGTCGAATTGCAAGATTACAAAGTTTCAGACGACGGCACGGTAAGCTTCAAAGCTTTCGAAGGCATTTATACCTTAGTCGTCGAATACAACAAATACCTTAAATGGCAAGGTCAAATCACTATTTCCGACGAAGAACCTATCGTAGGTTACAAAGCCGTTTTAGACTACAACTTGTTAAAAATCGCGACAAAACCCGGTTGGGACGGTGCGTTGCACGACTTCACTCATCAAAACGAAGAAAACGCATACGTTTTGCATACTTGGAGCAATGGCACCGGCAAAACGCTTGACTTCACGACGGTCGACGCGGTTGACGACGTAATGTTCAGTTACTTGGCAAAGAAAGGTCAATCGGCTAACGGCGAAGATAAAGTCGGTATATGCGTACAGTTCTACGAAGCAAACGGTACTCCGAGCTTCTTATGGTTCATCGTTAAAGGTTCCGACTATAAGTTCGAATGGCAAAACGATAATCTCTGGAGTATGAGAACTCTTAACAAGAAAGGTTGGGGGTTCCAAAACGGACAAAGGGCGCAAGCAATGACCGACGAAGAAAAGGAACTGTACGAAGAAGGTAAACTTAAAGTTTCCGTCGCGCGTTCCGGCAATATGGTTTACGCTTTCGTTGACGGCGAATTGGCAGATACCATCGTCTTAAACGAAAGATACGCGTCAATGGACGCTTATATCGGTATGTTCGCTTACGATCCTTGCGAAGCAAACGGCAATAACAGGTTCTACTTCGAATTAACCGACTTCAACCCCGCAACGATAGACGTAACGGTAACCGCACCCGCCGCATACGAAGGCGACGAATTAGTCTTTGCTATGGGCAGCAAGACGGCAACCGCTACCGTAACGAACGGCAAGGCTACTTTCAAAGGTTATCAAGGTCTTTGCAACGTTAAGTTAAGAAAAGACGGCGTAGAATACTCTCTCGGCCTTATCGAAATCGCAGAAGACGGCACCGCTACTATCGCGGACGACGTTGCTCCTCAATACTTCGATAAAGATTGTATGGTTTATCTTGCGAACGCGGGTCAAAAAGTTTCTTCTACGTACGACGCCGCAAAAGGCGAAGGTACCTTAACCGTTAACGGCAGTATGGTACGTCATAAATCCTATACATCTTACGACAAAGTCGCTTGGACGGTTTATATGAACTTCAACAACTTGAGCGACGCAAAGGAAGAAAGCGGCGTTTTACTCGCTTTCGGTAGCGAATACTTGTACTTTGGTTTTGCAAATAAGGATACGACAGGTAAACTTTTAAGCTGGCAAACCAATAACTGGCACGACAGCGGCGACGGCGGTAGCAGTAACTCGGCTATTTCCATGACGAAAGACGCTTCTAAGTGCACGAATTATTTGTTCAGAAGCAGTTTGACCGACGACGAACTCGCGTTGTATAAAGACGGCAAACTTCCCGTAACGCTCGTACGCGACGGCAGATACGTTTACGTATTCGTTAACGGCGAATTCGTCGGGTACACCTGTCTTGCGGCTAAGTACGAAAAGATGTCTGTTCAAGTGGGGCTTTCGGTACTCGGTGCGGTAAGCGGTTCTACTTACAACTTCAAGGTCGAAACCGATACGACGGCTTACCTTGCAAAAGCAGACGAAACTTTGTCCAAAACGCTTATATCCAACGGTCTCGACACCGATAAGTACACTATAACCGAAGACGAAAACGGTGCGAAAGTAGTGTTTACGGATAAAACGTTCAAAAGCGGTTATGCTATCGTTAACACTCTCGGCAGTAAAAAGTACACCATCGAGGCAACTTACACGGGCGATCCCAAGTGGGATAGCGGACTTTCATTCTAAAATACAACGGGCGCATACAACGGATACTGTGCGAATATGGCTCATTGGGATAACAATATCGGTATTAAGTGGAAGAACGCTGACGAAGGTTTTGTACATTTTTCGAAAGCATCCGACTTTGTACAAGCCGACGGTAATTACGTTATTAAAATCAAAATCGTCGTTGACGGCAACAAGGTAACCGGTTATGCGTCGATTATGAAAACAGACGGCACGTGGCAGGATTTTGAAGCAAAAACCTTTACGACGGCGGATACGACGGTTGCTATAGGTTTTTCCGCGGCAAATGCTTGTACTTGGAGCGATATTAAGGTAACCGTAAACGAATAAGGCGTACGCAAAGTGTTTTTAGCACTACGGTATAAATCGTAAATTTAGTCCGCCGCATTGCGGTTGAAATCGCTTTGCGGCGGCTGAAACACAACTTACCAAGGCTTAATTAACACCAACACCCATTCGGGGCGGATTCGACGGTTGCTATAGGTTTTTCCGAGGCAAATGTTTGTACTTGGAGCGATATTAAGGTAACCATCAACGAATAAGCAACACGCAAATTGACATAACTACTTAATTTTACGAAATTTTAGTTATGTAACATCTTAAGTTTCTGCGCGGCTTAAGTGTACGTAAACTTTACGTTAACGTGCATTTAAGTCGTGTAGGGCTTGTGATTATCAGTACATTTTTAGTTAATTTTAGTAAATTTTGGTAAATTGCAAAAGGCGATATCAAAAATAAAAAAAGCACAAAAGCAAGGCGCCCCTATGCCATGGAAAAAACACCCAAAAGCAAGGCGCCCCTGTGCAAGGGGAGCTGAGGCGTAGCCTCTGAGGGGTTGTCAAAAAAGCGATTGAAAAAACACAAGTAGTTATTAAAAAAGTCAGTCTATAAGCCGACTAACGGCATAAGTAATTTATTGCAATTTACAACCCTATCGGCACTACGTGCCACTTCCCCTTGCATAGGGGAAGCGAAAAAGCAAAAACGACACTGCAAAATTTTTTCACAAAAGAGATTTATGCGACGTAAACAAAATAAGAATTTAGTTCCGATTGCTCGCAATTTACGTAAAAATACGACCAAAGAAGAAAGAAAACTATGGTACGAGTTTTTACGTGATTATCCGATAAGATTTACCAGACAGAAGATATTAGGTAAATATATCGCCGATTTTTATTCCGGTAAATTGAAATTAGTAATCGAACTTGACGGATCTCAACATTATACCGAGAAGGGTGAAGAATACGATAAATGTCGCACTGAATTTCTCGGCGGCTATAATATAACTGTTTTAAGAATTTCGAATTTAGATATAATGACAAATTTTTACGGAGTTTGTACTTACATAGACCGCTATGTTAAAATGCGCTTAGGCGAAGAAGTAGGTTAACATAACAATTTTATCGTCACCGTTAAGTGATAATTTGCAATCACAGGTTTTTGTAAGTGACGTTTTGCACGTGTTACTGTTAATATCGAGATTTAAAAAAAACAAGGTAGACAACCCTATCGGCACTACGTGCCACTTCCCCTTGCACAGGGGAAGCTTAGGAATCATAATTGAGACAACATAATCATAATTAAACCAACTTAATTAATTCTGAAACCAACGGTGACAGCCGTTGTAGGCGCTGTAAATTCTGAAAACAACGGTGGAAGCCGATGTTAATAAATTTAGGAATCATAATTGAGACAACATAATCATAATTAAACCAAATTAATTAATTCGAAACCAACACCTCATCCACCGCAAAAGCGGTCCCCCTTCCCCTCGAGGGGAAGGCTAATAAAAGTCAGTCTATAAGCCGATTAACGGCAAAAACAAATATTAAATTCTGAAAACAACGGCGGAAGCCGATGTTAATAAATTAGTATAATTATTAGGTTCCTTGCGGATAGTATGGGACCGAAGGAGTGAAAATGAAATCTAAATTTCTCAAACTAATTGCAATTTTTTGCACACTTATCATGACGTTGTCGCTATGCGTCGCTTGTACTAACGACAGCAACAACGGCGGCGGATCTTCCGCTAAGGGCAGAACTAACATTAAGTTCTTATATGCGGCAGACAGTGCTTCTTTGACTGCTTGGCAAAACCTTATTGCTGCTTACAACAACGGTCAAGGCAAAGTCGACAACGTTTGGGTTAACGGTAAGTTCCAAGGTAGTCCTGCTAACCAAAACGAGTTTACTCGTTCTAAAGACGCTTCCTACAACGTTGTTATGGTAAGCGACACTCAAGACGGTTTCCAACAAATTGCCATTCAAAAGGTTGCGGACAGAGCGCCCGACGGCGTTATGTTAAACCTTACGTCTTATGCTAATGCCGATGCCGATTTCCAAGCAAACGACATTAACGAAGATACTTTAAACTGGTACAGAATGACCTTTAACAGAAACGCTGCCGAAGGTTCCGGTAAACAAAAGCACGTTATCGGCGCAGGTCAAAACCTTATTGCAGTTCCCGTAGGTTCTTCCGCTCAATTAAACGCTTACAGTAAAAGAGCATTCGAATCCGTAGGTGTTAACATCGTTTCCGTTCCCGAAGACGAAATCGCTGCTTACAACACTCAAAACGGTGCTTCCTTACAACCCCACGGCTATGCGGAATACAAAAACGCACCTTTCACCGGCGCTAAAGCAAGCACAAACCTCCAAGGTGAAACCGTTTACAAAGTATTCAATAACTGCATTTCCATGAACTGGGAAGAACAACGCATCTTCTTAAGATATTTCACCAAAAACGGTATCAGTCAAGGTTCTTCCGTAGCCGGCGAAGGTTGGAACAAAAACTCCCCCACTAACTACGGTTTCGTTTCCGAATACTGGTTCAACTACGGTTGGTCCGTCGGCGGCGACGTTATGGGCTTTAACGGCACCGATTACGACTTCACGCTTTTAGACACCAATGCAAACTACATCGTTGTCGACAACAACGTTAAGATTCACAATACTACTTACCAAAAAGGCGACATCGTTTTATACGAAGACAGAGTAAACGCCGATATGGCTGCTTTAGAAAGCGCGGGTAAGGTTTACGCAATCGCTTCTCAATACGACGCGGTTAAGGAATATGTTTCTTTACAACTCGGCACTCAAGAAACCGTTGACGAAAGAGGAGGCGTAACTTATAAAGGATACGGCGTTGCCAACCCCGATACGGGTTCTGCCGAAAACTGGCTTACAAACGGTACGCTCGCAATGAGCCGTATTACCACCGGCGTAATCGACGAAAAGTATACAAAATACGATTGGATCGATTTCTGCCCCGCCGAACAATATCGTGAATACGAAGGCGGCAGCACTTATCAAGACGGTAGCGGCGTTGAACAATTAAAAGTTATCGGCGAAACTTACGACGGCGAAGTTTATACCGGTGCTCTTAAAGAAGTTAACGGCACGAAGATCGTCGGTAACGCTACGACTTCCGGCGGTAACTATGCTCTCGCTATTCCCGCTTGCTCCGATTCGAGTAAGTATCAAGCGGCTTGGGATTTCATCAGCTGGGTTGCTACCGAAGGTCAACAATATATCGCTCAAACCAAGACTTTAGCACCTGTTTCCGAAAAAGTTTTATTCAGCGACAAGTATGCTTATAACACCGAACTTTCCGACGGTAAAAACTTCTATGCGGTTGCATATGCGGGTTACAATTGCCAACGCGGCGACTGGGGTTATTTCGAATCCGGCGCTTGGGTAACCGCTTGGGCAAATCCTTTCAACCAACAAGTTCGTAGAGGTACGTTGACACTTAGTAAATTCGAAGCAGAAAATAAAGACGCTGCCAAAACCGCACTTAACGATATGTACTGCGTAATTAAGGGTATCAGATAATGACTGCCGAATATAACGGCGAAGTTTTTACGGTTCCCAAGAAAAAGCAACAATGGAAGCCTATTAACTATCTTTGTCTTGCCATTGTTTTAATACCGATTTTAAGTTTCTGCTTCTTTAACGCTTTTCCTGTCGTGATATCGTTTATCTCTATGTTTGTGGACATGGATTATAACCAACTCGACACGATGCGTTGGAATAATTTTGAAAACTTCGCTAGAGTTGTTAAAGATGAAACATTCTGGCTTGCTTGGAAAAACACTTTGATTTTAGGTACGGCGCCGTTTGTAACGCTCGTTATAGCGCTCGTTATAGCGACGCTCCTTAATCAAAGGATTAAAGGCGAAAGCGTTTTTCAAGTTCTGTTCTTTATTCCCTACATTTGTTCGGGCGTTGTCGTTTCCATTATGTGGCAATGGATCTTCAATAAAGATACGGGTGCCATAAACGCAATTTTAGGTACCGATATCGATTGGCTTAATAACGCCGAAAAACCTTGGCTTTTGCAAGTCGCTATCTACATAACCATCGTTTGGCAAGCGCCTGCGTACGGCATCGTTATGTACAAGGCTGCGCTAAGAAACGTCAATCCTTCCCTTTACGAGGCTGCTTCGATCGACGGCGCAAACGGCTGGCATAAGTTCTGGCACGTCACAATGCCGGGTATCAAACCGGTAACTTTATTCTTGCTTTTGGCAAGTATTACCCAAGGTTTGGGACTTTTCGAGCAAGTTAAGGTTTTAGCGCCGCTTTCTTGGACGCAACTTGCCGGTCCCGACAACGTAGGGCTTACCATTAACTATTACATTTACAATACGGGCGTTCAATCGCAAGACATGGAATACGCTTCGGTAATGAGTTGGATATTGTTTATCGTATCTTTCGGTGTATCCTTCTTCGTTATCAGGGCGAGAAACAAAGCATCGGAGGAGGCTTAAGTTATGGATGATTTAACTATGCAGACAAACTTACAAAATAATTCCGCCGACGACTTGAAAATTAAAGAAATCATGTCTAAAAAGCACAAAAAGCCCGTAAAAATCAGTAGAATAATAATTTACGCCGTACTTATTTTGTATGCCGTATGGATTATGGCACCTTTCTTTGTCGTCATAATTACGTCGTTTACACCCGATATCGAGTATGAAACGGCAACCGGATTTATTTGGTGGCCTAAAAACTTCACGCTCGACGGGTACAAGAAACTTTTCTTGGAAGACGCTTATATGATGCAGCGCGGTGACGGTATCCCGACTATTTTGCTTGGTTTTATCAATATGTTATGGATGACGCTTATACCCCTTGTATCGGGGCTTACGCAATCGCTTCTTGTGGCATATTGCTATTCTAAATGGCGTTTCCCGTTCAAAAACACGCTGTTTATGATAACGATTTCGCTGATGTTTATACCGCTCGGTGCGTTCAGTTTCGTCAGTTATATGTTTTACAACGACTTTTTACACTGGACCGAGGGTTGGAAGGCGTTCCTTCCTATTATGCTTCCCGGTATGTTTGCGAGTGCCGGTACGGTCTTCTTCCTTCGCCCTTACATCGACGGCATCGGCGGCGAAATCGTAGAAGCCGCTAAAATCGACGGTATGGGCTTTTGGCAGATTTTCGTTACCATTATAATTCCGCTTGCTAAACCCGCGCTTATCGCGCAGTTTATCTTCGGTTTCGTAGGCGGTTACAACAACTATACGGGCGCGCTATTGTACTTGCAACAAGCAGACGGTTTGTGGACCTTGCAGATCGCTATTCAGGAGTTAATTAACTTCTCGGCGGTCAGCGGAGGCGATTACGCCTTTAGGTGCGCGACTATGCTTATGGCGATGTTACCGCTAATCGTTATATTCTTGTTCTGTCAAAAATACTTCATCGAAGGTATTTCTTTCGGCGGCGGCAAGGAATAATCTGTTAGACCTTTTAGGTCAAAATTAAAAATTATCCCGACGGACGTCTTTAAAAGGCGCTTGTCGGGTTTTTTTTAGGCTTTTTTATCTGGCTCTATGTCAAATGTTGGGGTGGGGTTTGTAAGCAAAAGAGGAAAATAGTTC
>CAYNYV010000010.1:31495-35957 GCA_964401515.1 uncultured Christensenella sp. | reverse complement strand
CAAGATTATTGACTACGTTGTTATTATATCGTTCGGGGTACGTTGTCGGAAAATACGTTAGTTTGGAAAGCAAAATTGAGAAAACGAAATCAAGTTACTATGAAGCTTTGGAAAAAAGTGACGTAAATTGGAATACCGAAGGAAACGATATAACTGCGTTTATAAAGTATATTCTCGGAACTATATTAGCGGCGTATAGAGATTTTGAAGATCGTATAACGATTGTAGAAGGAAATGTTTCTTCGCTTGATATGGTGCGAAATGCCGTAAACGACACAATCGGTAAATTTACAAAGAGCGATATAATGGAACGTGTTCCGTCTATCGGGAAAACTTCCGTTGAAAACGCATTGAAGACTTTATTGCAAGAAGGTGTAATCGGTAAAAAAGGAAAAGGAAGGGCAACTTTCTATTATAGAAAATAAATTTTATCAAAAAAGATTCTATGTCAAAAACCCGCCTAAAAGGTTCGATAATCGACCTATAGGCGGGTTTTTTATAGATTTAGATAATTAAATTCTGTGCAATGCTATTTTAAATTAACGGTTGGTCCGGGAAATTCTTTTTCTTCCCCTTATTTCTTACGTTGTCTATAAAAAGGGAATAATCCATAACTTTGCTTTGGATATGCGTGCTTGCAACGTCGCGATTGGGATATTGGTTATAATAGTCTTCCGTTACGACGTCGCCGACGTAGACGTAATTGTATTTAAAAAAGTTTAACGTCGGGTAGATATACAGCGGCAATATTTTTGCGTGGGTTTTACGCGCTAACAATATATACGACGCTTTAAAATCTAAAAAGCCGAATTTGCGCGGGTTGACGTAGCCTTCGGGAAATATACAAAGAACGCCGTCGTTATTTAAAACTTCCATACATTTCTTTATAAAAGTGATGTGCGGAGAGTTGTGATCTATGTAAAGACAATCGAAAAGCCAAGTAACAAACCTGCTCCATAATTTTTTCTTTGTTTCTGTAATCGTTATGAATCTAATTTGTTTCTGCCGACCGAATATCAAATAGACGAAAAAGGCGTCGAAACTCGAATAATGATTGGCGATAATAATCGTTCTTCCTTCTAAGGTTTGCTTAGTGTTTCCGTACTTTTTATAAAGAAAAAACGGCCACGTAAACAGCAAACATAAACAGACGACAAAAATCCTTAAAAGTTTTTTCATTTTATCTCCTAAAAAACAATGCAACACCGAATAGCGTTGCATTGTTTTTATAGTACAAATTATTCTTTAACTAAGATGATGTTGATAATGGAATCAACGGTGTTGCTAAGACCAAAGCATTTTTTGATTTCCCAAGTGGATTCACTTGAAGAAACAACCTTCCAACCGTCTGCTGCTAAAGCGTTTAACTTCTTTTGAGCGTCTTTGGGTTGGCATTGTATAATAGTGTATTGCATCATATTCCTCCTCGTTAGTGATAGATACATATTATCATAATGCAATTTTCATGTCAAGCGTTTTTTACAAATTTAGAAAAATTTTGTCGAATTTGTGTGTAAAATGTGTAGTGATTGTGATTTTAAGTTATAACTATCGGTTATATCGCGCCTGTATGCGTCGGTTATATTATCGTTAAGCGTGCTTAAAATTTACTTTTTTACGCAAATGAAATTAAAGAACTGTTTTGTAAAAGTTTTTAAGTTGACTTAAAAGTATTAAAAATGCTAATATTATAAATAGGTCTAACGGTTTTACAATTTTTTAACATTTTTTTAACGAATTAAAAATTTGCAAGATATACAATAAACTTAAAATAAATAAAAAGCGAGGTCGAATAAGTGTAATGATTAAAATTCTTGTTGCAGAAGACGATAGGGCATTAAACGGGTTAGTGTGTTCTTATCTATCGGATAGCGGATACGAAACAACGTCTTGCAAGGACGGTAAGGAAGCTTTAACCGCTTTTGAAACGGAAAAGTTCGATATGATAATTACCGATGTAATGATGCCTGAAGTAGACGGGTTCGAACTTGCCAAAGAAGTACGCGCTACCGATAAAAAAATTCCGATACTGTTTATGACGGCGCTCGACGATAAGCCTTCCAAGCAGTACGGATATAAATTAGGAATAGACGATTACGTGGTAAAGCCTTTCGACACGGAAATTTTAATGCTTAGGGTAGCTGCGCTTTTACGCCGCGCGAACATAGAAAAATCTCGCGAACTTACCGTCGGTAATTTGCGCATGAATAAGGACGAACATACCGCCTACCTTAACGGTGAAGAATTGCCTTTAACGGTACGCGAATTCGATCTTTTATACAAGTTTTTGTCTTTTCCCAAACGCGCGTTTTCACGTGCGCAACTTATGGACGAGTTTTGGGATTACGACAGTTCGGCGACTTCGCGTACGGTTGACGTATATATGGCTAAGCTAAGGGAAAAGACTTCGTCGTGCGACGGGTTCGAGATAGTAACCGTTCACGGTTTAGGCTACAAGGCGGTTTTAAAATGAAAAGAAAAAACGGCGTTAAACGGCTTATAGCGGGATATTTGGGCTTTTTTGCCTTAGTTGCCGTAACGGTTACGGCGGCTGTAATGATTTACGGTACGGTCTCGAAAACTTACGACGGAAACACAAAGGCAATCTCGATTATAATGCTTGTCGTATGCTTCGGGCTAACCCTTTTATGTACGACTATCGACGGGATAAGAAGAAAACTTACCGTCGACAGATCGGTCGAAAAGATATTAGAGGCGACCGAGTCTATAACGAAAGGCAATTTCAACGTCGTACTTACGCCGAGGTACGACTATAAAAATTACGACGATTTGGATCTTATAATGCAGAACATAAACGACATGGCGGCGGAACTTAGAAAAAACGAAATTTTAAAAAGCGATTTTATATCGAGTGTTTCCCACGAAATTAAAACGCCGGTTGCCGTAATACAAAACTACGCGACGGCGCTTTGCCGAGATGATTTGCCGCCCGAAAAACGAGCCGAGTATTTAAACACGTTAGCGCAAGCGACAAAAAGGCTTAACGCTTTGGTTATGAACGTTTTAGAACTTAACAGACTCGAAAACCAGCGTTTGGAACCGAAAACGTCTGCCGTGCGGCTTGACGAAATGCTTACGGAAACGGTTTTTGCCTTTGAAGATTCGATTGAAAAAAAATCGCTCGATTTGACGTGCGATTTCGACGAAGTTTCGATATTGTCGTCGGCGTCGCATCTCGAAATCATATGGAACAACCTTTTGTCAAATGCGATAAAATTTACCGAAATCGGCGGAAAAATAGCGATTAGTTTAAAAAGAAAGGGGAACGAAGCGGTGGTTTCCTTTAAAGACAACGGCATCGGTATGGACGAAGCGACCGGAAAACGTATTTTCGACAAATTTTATCAAGGCGATACTTCCCGCAAAACCGAAGGCAACGGCTTAGGGCTTTCGCTCGTGAAAAAAACGGTCGGGCTTTTGGGCGGAAGGATAACGGTCGAAAGCAAACTTAAAGAAGGCACTACGTTTACGGTAACCTTAAGCGGCGTTAAAAATGAGTAAAGTATGGGAATTTTTAAAAAAGCCGCGCGGCGCATTTTTGGTCGCAATCTATTTTTTAACGGTCGTGTTTTCGGCACTTTCGGTGTTTTCGGCGATTGCAGTGGCTGAAAACGGTTTATTAAAAATCGCTTCGTATATAGTTTACGCTTTGGCGGCGGTGCTGCTTTTTTACACGGTATATACGATAGTTATTTACGCGCCGAGGTTTAAAGAAAGGATAATTGCTTTTTTAAAAACAAACGAATTAACGAAAAAGGTTGTGGAAAGTTACGGTTATAAAACGACCGTGTTTTCATTGTTTTCGACGGCAATAACGCTGACCGTAGTTATAATAAACGCCGTCGCGGCGGTAAGGTATAGGCTTTTTTGGTACGCGGCGCTCGCGACGTACTATTTAACGCTTCTTATATTTCGCGGCGTAATACTGTTTTTCGGTAGACGAATAGGAAGAAGAAACCTTTCCGTCACCGAACCGAAATCGCTCGGCGCTTGGAAGATTTATCTTTTTGTCGGCGCGTTTTTGGCGCTTTTGGAACTTTCTATGGCTATAGTCGTTGCCACAATGCTTAGTAACGACCGACCTTTTAAAAGTAGCGAGGTTGTAGCGATAACGACCGCCGCTTACGCATTTTACAAAATGAGTATGGCAATCTATAACATTTTCAAAGCGCGGCGATTTAGGCTCCCCGTGGTGCAAGCGATACGAAACCTCAACTTTGCCGACGCTTGCATGTCGATATTTTCGCTTACGGTGTTATTAATATCGACTTTCGGCGGCGATGAAAAAAACGTAACGATTATAAAAACCGCAACGGCGGCGCTGTGCTTGCTTGCGGTAATCGTAACCGCGGCGATAATGATTTTTCGTGCAAAAACAAATATAAAACGCTTATTAGGAGAACGCATTAACGATGAACGATAAATTTACTTACGACTATTC
>CAYNYV010000010.1:0-31395 GCA_964401515.1 uncultured Christensenella sp. | reverse complement strand
ACGCTTATTAGGAGAACGCATTAACGATGAACGATAAATTTACTTACGACTATTCCGCACCCACCAAAGAGGAAATAAAGGAAATCGAAGATATCCGTCGTCGCTACGGCGGACAAAAAAAGGAAAAGGATAAACTTTTTAGACTGCGTGAACTCGATAACAAAGTTAAAAATCCGCCGACCGTGTGGAGTTTGATACTCGGTATCGGCGGCACGCTGATTTTCGGGTTGGGGCTTACCATGGTCTTGGAATGGGAAATATTTTTATGGGGCGTAATCGTTGCCATTATCGGTTGCGTGCCGATGGCTTTAGCGGTGGTAGTGTATAATCGCTTACTCGAAAAAAACAAAAAAAAGTACGGTGAAGAAATCTTACGCCTAACCGACGAACTTTTGTCGGAAACTGAAGATTAAAGGACCTCTCCGTCAACTAACGTTGCCACCGCTCCTAAAGGCGAGGCAAAAAGAACGCCCTTGTGTAAAGGAAAGTGGCACGTAGTGCCGAAAGGGATAAGAAGTTTGATGCTTTGCAATAGTAATTTAAACCGCAACAAATCGCCGGCTTTTGCCGCCCTTGACTGCAAGGGAGGTGTCAACGAGGCGTGCCGTAGGTGACGGAGGGATTGTTAAAAAGTCCGTCTATAAGCCCGTTATCAAACAATTTTAAAAATGCGGAGCCGCAAATTCGTTTGCGATTCCGCTTATTTTTTAAACGATTTAGATGTAATTTAACAAATAATTGTTACGCTTTAAGCGTTTATTTTATCGATTTTGCCGTCCGTGCAATAAACTGTAAATTGTCCCGCATATAGCCAATTACCTTTGTTATCGATGGCGCGCCATTTAGTCATAGTAGAGGTGTAGCGTATGCTTTTAAGGTTTATACAGCCGCTAAACGCGTCGCGACCTATCGAAGTAACGGTAGCGGGAATTGTTATCTCCGATAATTTTCGGCAAGTATAAAAGGCACGTTCTCCGATTGCGGTAACGCCTCTGCCCAAAGTCAGACTTGTAAAATTCGTACAGTTATAAAACGCATAATCGCCGATCGAAATAACGGTGTCCGGTATGGTTATTGTCGTAAGTCCGCTGCAGTTATAAAACGCATTATCACCGATAGAAGCAATGCCGTCGGGAATTATTACGCTGTAAAGACAAGCCGCTCCGTTAAAAGCGTTGTGTTTAACGGCTGTAACGGTATTAGGTATAACTAAATCGGTTACCAATTCGTTGTTTAAATATAAATTTTCGGCATACGTTAACGGATTTGAATAGGACGCGCCGAATTCTATAGCACACCAAGCTGCTATATCGGTTATATACACGCCTTTTAGTTCGGAACAATTTTTGAACGCGTCCTTTCCGATAGAAGTTACGTTGGTGCCGACGGTTATGCTTTTAAGATTATTGCAATCTTTGAACGCGCAATCGCCGATAGAAGTTACGTTGCTACCGACGGTTATGTTTTTAAGGCTTTTGCAACCGTTAAACGCGTTATCATAGATAAGCTTTGTCTTATCGCCGATAGTGCAAGAAGTAATTAAAGTATCTTTTGCTTTTATTAACGCGGTGTAAGGATTGTCGTCGTTACCCAAATAATAAGCGTTGTCGTATTCGTTATACTGTAGTGCGTAGCACTCGAGAAACGCATCGTCTGAAATCGAGGTAATAGTGTCGGGAATCGTTATATTACGGATTTCTCGGCTGGTAAAAGACATTATTTCCGTTACGGGTTTTCCTAAGTACGTCGAAGGTATTATAACCGACTTACAGTCTTTATTTTTCAGCGAAACCGAATAATTGCCGTCTTCGTTTATTTTAAAGTCGCAGTTTTTAATACTTTTGTAAGCGTCGCTATATTTCGACAAGTATTCTTTCGAATCTTTAAAATCACCTAAATTTTCAAAAAGTTCGTAAGCGGTTTCGATCTCGTCACTATTTAAACACGCCAAAGCGGTGTTGTATTTTTCGAGTTTTTTGTTGTTCGAATTAACGATTAAAAGCCCGATCATCGATACTATTGCCAAACAAGAAACCGCTACCGCAATGATTTTTAAAAATTTTATCTTCTTTGCTTTTTCGTTTTTTATTTGAACAAGTTTCGGAAGAATTTCTTTGCAATATTCAAGTTTAGCGGGGGAGTCTCCCCAATCGCCTAGTTTTCTAAACAAAACTATGGCTTTTTTAACGCTCGAAACTTTATTTTGTTTTAAAAGGTAGCAAGCATTGTCGTAAGTTTGACTTGTTTGATGCTTTTTCGCGAGTACTTCGATTGTTTCTTTGTCAAGAAATTCTTTTTGCTTTTCAAACGAAGTATTACAGGTTAAGCAAGCGCTTTCGTCGGTGTGATTGTAATTGCCGCAAGTACAAAGCCATAAATCGTCTTCTTTCGACGGTAAGTATTTAGCGTCCTTGCAAACGTTAAATTTGTATTCTTCGACAAAAATTCCGGTTTGAAAATATTTAAAAAGCGGCGTCGGGGTGGGAATATTAGTAAGCTCGCAGTTACTTTCAAGCATAGCGCCGTCGGTTGTTGTTATTTTCGAAACGGTTACGCTAAAGGACTTTATACGATATTTAGTTGCTTTATCCGTAAAAAGAAGGGGCGTTCGATTGCCGAATTCGTCGTTCTGTCCGATTTGCAAATCGGAATAAGCATACTCTTGCTTTTCGATGGCGTTATTTCGGGAGTCATAAGCCGTAACTACTATTTGTACAGTCTTAACGGCACTTTTTGCTATGTTTCTGATTTTAAAAAGAACAAAAATCCGATTTGTCTTACCGCTTAAAAGCAGTGAACCCTCTTCGACGATTATGCCTAGGCTTTTATCGTAAAGCCTATTTGTTAGTTCATGCAATTTGTAAAAAACTTCACTCATCATATACCTCCTTCAAGAAAATAAAAACGCGCCGCGAGGCAGCGGGATAGGAAATAGTCCTTACCCGCTAAGTTGCGGCACTTATACGAAAACATTCGTTAAAAATATTAATGTAATGCGACAAGTTGCATTTTTAAAGAACGTTATCTTCTGCCGCAATATTATTTTATCATATTTCACGATTGCTGTCAACGATATTTTAAAAAATTATTCGCGGCATCCTAATTGTGCGTAAAAATCCCTGAAACGCGTAAAAATCCTCGGTTTTACAAAATTTTAATAAATGATTTACAAAAGAAAAACAGTAAATCAACTAAAAATAAATATCGCTAAAGTATAATACAGTCATCAAAAACAAAAGCGGTACACGTTTTAAAACGCGCCGAACGCAACTAGGCTTACTGCGTATCGCTCATAAAAAATGCCGCGAAAAGGAGATTATATTATGAATTCACAAAAACAAATCGAAAAAATCCAAAAAAAGTATCAAGAACACGGAACGACAAAACTTGAAGAATTAAAAGCCTTAGACAAAAAGGTTACAAAACCCGCAAAGATTTTCGCTTATATTTTCGGCAGCGTCGGCACTTTGGTTTTCGGCACGGGTATGTGTCTTGCGATGAAGGTCATTTTTGCCTCGCTTCATCCTGCAATCGGTATCGGCGTAGGCGTTTTAGGAATGCTTCTTTGTTATTTAAACTACCTTATCTACAAAGCTACCGTAAAAAGAAGAAAAAATAAGTATCAAGCCGAAATCCTTGCGCTTTGCAATGACGCTTTAAACGACGAAAACAATAAACAATAAAATATCAATTTACTAAAAAGTAACGATAATCGGCTTATAGGTCGACTTTTTAACAAAAACCGCGAACGTTTCCATCGAACGACCACGGTTTTTTTACAATGCTTTTTATAAAAAGGTGAAAATCATTTCAAGTTTTTTGATAAAAATCATCGATATAAATCAAGAACAAAAAGGTCAAAATTCGACTTTTTTATCACAAACGCCTTTTAAAAATTAAAAAAAATCAAAATCCGATTGACATATATATTCTGAAAATGCTATAATAATCGAGTTATGCGCCGAATATTACGAATATATTCTTCGGTACTATGCATAAAACATTGCTATTTGGCGATAAAATCTGTTATTTTACGCTTTATGCGTTACACGGCGTTAAATATGTTGGAAAGATTGAAAGGAAAATCAAAAATAGTCTCTCGGATAGTCGACTTTCAAAAAACTTTTTATTACCCGATAGCGTTTGCGCTTTTAGGTGCGATTTCGAGCGGTTTCGGCGATTACGTCTATGTGCCTGCCATCTATATTATGGCAATAAGCACTGTTTTTTCCGCGCTTTTTTGCGACGACTTAAAGGTTTTGCTCGTACCGATCGTGTTTGTCTATTATTCGATAGGTTGTGACGTAAATATTTCCGACGGGTTTCTTTCTCGTAACAACGTATTCGGGGAATTCTCGACCTTCGGGCTTGTTAATTTAATCGTGTGCGGTTGTATTATGCTCGCCGCGGTCGGTTATAGGCTTTATAAAGAAGGCGTTTTCGGCGACGCGATACGTAAAAAGGGAATGTTTACGACAAGTTTTTTGGTTCTTATCGTCGTTTTTATGTTCAACGGCGCATTTTCGTCCAAGTGGGAACCTATGCTTATTTTGATAGGTTTTGTCGAAGGGCTTGCGATGATGCTTGTTTACGTCATGGCAATCGGTATAAGCGATAGATCCGAAGGCGTGCTTAATTACGCCGCTAAACTTATATTCTTGCTCGGCGCGATGATTTTTGTCGAACTTTTAATTTCTTGCGGAAAACTTGCCGTAAACGGTAATTTGTTTGACTTCGACGAGGAAACGGGAAAGTTCGTCGGCATTATAAAAACCAACGCCGCGTTTGCTTGGGGCGATACCAATATAACGGGCGCTCTTTTAGCGATAAGCGTGATTGTCGCGCTTTATTTGTCGTATACCTCTAAGCGCGGCGCGCTTTATATGGCGGCGGCTTCCGTTATGTATTTGACTGTAGTGTTCGTTAACGGCAGGTGCGCTATACTTTTCGGCGGTATTTTCGTTTTATTTGCGGGGATTCCTTGCCTTATAAGCGGAAAGGACAAAAAAAGGTGCCGTATATATTTTGCCGCGTTTGTCGGTGTATTGGCGGCGGTGCTCGGCATAACGGTATTAGTTATCGGCGCCGATGAATTCGGTTGGTATTTCTATAAGATATTCAGACTCGAAAGTCCGGACAGCGGGAGGTTTTCGATGTGGGCTAACGGTATGGAAGATTTTCTTTCCGCGCCCGTTTTCGGCGTCGGCTTTTTGGACGGCGGACACAGCGGCGATTTCCGCCTCGGTAATTTTTACAGCAATATGTACCACAATATTTTCGTGGAATTGCTCGGCGGCGTCGGTATCGTCGGAGCGTTGGCGTTTTTATACCACTTCCGCAAGGTTATGGAAGTGTTTTTGCGTCGGTTCAGCATGGAAAAGGCAATTGTATGTTTTATTCCGCTTTTAATACTTGCAATGTCGACCTTCGATAACTTTTTCTGGTATTCGAACTTCCAAATCGTTTACGGTTTGTTTTTAGGACTTGCCGAAGTTTGCCTCGAAAAGGAAAGACTGAAACGGATCGACGATATAAAACCCGTCAAACGTGAAAAACCGCGTGTTGTCTTTACTTGCGTCGAAGCGGGCAAGGGGCATATATCCCCGATAATGGCGGTTAGCGGCGCTTTTAAGAAAAAATACGGCGATGATTTCGAAGTAGTCGTTTCACATTTTTATTCGGACTCGACGGACGATAAGCTCTTAAAATTCGAAAACGGTTTCAAAACTGCCGTAGAACTTCAAAACAAGTATAAATCGGTCGGCGCGCTGTGTCAATTGGGGAACTTCCTTGTGGGTGATGCGCTTGCACAACGCTTTTTAATGCAAATGACGCCTAAAGGGTTAGCTTCGTATAAAGCTGCGACCGAAAGACTGAAATCTCTCGACGCCGATTTACTGTTTACGGCGCATTGGGGGACTGCGTATTATTCGCAAAAACTCAACGCTCATCCCTATACGATGATGCTTTGCCCCGACGCCTTTTCCAACGGTATGTTCAATATAGACTGTAACGAACTTCTCATTTGTACCGACGACGGGCTTAATGAAGCCGAAAAAAACCGCTTGTATGCCGGCGGAAATCTTACAAGAGTACCTTTTCCCGTTAACGGCGATGCTTTGCGTTGCGAAAACGAAAGGCTTAAACTCAAGGAAAAGTACGACGTTAAAGATTCTTTCGTAATAACGTTGTCCGACGGCGGTTACGGAATGGCTAATCTCGAAAAAACGGTAACCTTGCTTGCTAAGTCGAAACAAAATCTTCTCGTTTTCGCACTGTGCGGAACCAATAAAAAATTATACGAAAAACTTAAAGGCTTGAAAACTTCCGACACGGTAAGGGTTGTCGCCGTAAGTTTTACCGACAAAGTTTGCGAATACCTTGCCGTATCCGATTTGTTTATCGGTAAAAGCGGAGCAAACTCCATGGCGGAACCTGCGTTTTTCGGCGTTCCCGTCATCATAACCAAGTGTATAACTTATATCGAACGCAACATTAAAAAGTATTACGTCAAAAAGGGCGGTGCGATGTATATTCCGAACGTCAAAAAGGCGGTAAAGGCTGTCGAAACTTTCGCGACTTATCGCGAAACGCTTAAACCCTATGCGGATAATATGAAAAAATTGCACGACGATTTCGACGCCGAAAAAATCGCCGATTTGATTTATGAAAGAATTTGCGATTTGAAAACACGCGACAACAACTGATTTACACACGATAACGACCGATAAAAATATGTAGCGGCGGCTCAGTAAAAACGGTTTGCTGCCGAAGAAGGAACTAAGATGCATTATTTATTTTTCGATACCGAATGCGCACACGGCAGAGGCGGCATATGCGAATTCGGATATATTATTACCGATGAACATTTCAACGTCGTAAAATCCGACAATCTTCTAATAAATCCGCATATACGGTTTGACGATTACGGACATAAAAAAGCGGGAATAGTTTTTGCGTATACGAAGGACGAATACTATTCCGCCCCCGATATCATGGACAGATACGACGAACTTTTCAATCTTTTAACCGATAAGGAAAACGTCGTCATCGGTTACGCGACGGACAGCGACGCCAAGTTTTTGATTAACGATTTAGACAGGTTCGATTTGCCGTTTATGAATTTCGTTTTTTGGGACGTTATGAAAATGTACAGAACGATTGCCGGGCGAACGACTCAGTTAAAACTCGATATTCTGTACTCGGAAACGGGTGAAAAGCAACTTATGCATCACGAGGCTTTAGCCGATACCGAGATGACTATCGAAGTTTTGAAAAAACTTTTGTCCGATTATAACCTTACTTTTACCGAGGTCATGGAACGCTATCCCGAAACTTCGGGCGAGTCTTTCAACGGTAGGATAGTCATAAACGACGGTTCGGTATTTAATTATACTAAGGGCGGAAGAACGACCGTCGCTAACCGCAGAATTTTGGACGAATGTATCAAAAGTGAGCCTATAAGCCTGTTATCGGACAAATTTGAAGGAAAAATCTTCTCGGTTGCACCCAATATCGCTAAAGACGATTTTGCTCTTAGTTTGGCGGTTTGCAGTCTTTCTAAAAAAATGGGGGGAGAATTCACCTTGTCCGTTTGCGACGCCCATTATCTTCTTATCGATGAAAAAACCAGAATACCCAAAAACAGGTTGAGACGTGGCGTTAAACTTTTAAAAATCGACGGATTCGAAACGCTTTTTGAAGTTGAAAACGGATATTTTTCAAGCGAAAACATCGATATCGACGAACTTATCGGCGAACTACCCGACAACGTCGAGTGGTACGAAGATTACAAAAACACTCATTAATTTAATAAATGAAATCAACGCGCAACCGTCTTTATTATACGTGGCGCGTTGTTTTTATGCGTTTATGACGTTAAGCGGTAAATTTGTAAGCTCTTTATCTAAAAAATTTGTTTTTTTAGTGCGGAGATTAATAAAAAATTAAAAATCTTGCTTAACGATGTTTAAAATGTATGCTTAAAACAAAGCAAAATGAATTCAACAAATGAAAAGCAAAATTTAATTGTATTAAAATTTACGATAAATCAAGCGAAAATGATTGTAAAAAATTTCATATTATGCTACAATATATCTTACGGTCGGCTTTTGCCGCAATAAAGGTGTCAAGGTGAATTTTTCAGATAAAATAAGTCGCGAAAAGGCTCTTTTAATGAGTCCCGTTGTTCTCGCTTTCATAGGCGATGCCGTATATTCCTTGTTCATTAGGGAAAAAGTCGCTTTGGAAACGGACTTTAAAAGCGGAAAATTAAACGAGATTACTTCAAAAATCGTTCAAGCGACGGCGCAAGCCAAAACAAGCGACGCATTAATGCCGTATTTTACCGATGAAGAAGCGGAAATTTTCCGTCGGGCAAGGAATGCGAAAAAGCCTTCACACTCTAAAAACGCGAAAATTTCAGACTATAATAAATCAACGGGGTTCGAAGCTGTTATCGGTTTTTTGTACCTTACGGGCAACTACGACAGATTGAATTTTATACTGAATTTTAAAGCCGAAAACGAAGAATAAATAAAGGTAATTTCACTTGTTAATATGAAAGTTGAAGGAAGAAACGCTGTTTACGAACTTTTAAAATCCAATAAAACGATAGACAAAGTGTTGGTGCAAAACGGTTTACGTGACGAAGCGTCGAAAAATCTTTTAAAAGAAATCAAAGACAGCGGCGCGAAGTACGTATTTTGCGAAAAAGCCGTTTTAGATAAGGAAAGCGCGACTAAAAAACATCAAGGTTTTTTGGCGTATGCTTCCGACTTTATTTACGTCGATTTAGACGATGTTTTGGAATCCGTTAAAGATAAGGACGGGCTTATTTTGATGCTCGACGGCATTGAGGATCCCCATAATTTAGGCAGTATCATAAGGGTTGCCGAATGCGCCGGCGTTGACGCTATAATCATCGGCAAACGTCGTTCGGCGGCGGTTAACGAAATAGTAATGCGTATTTCGGAAGGCAGTGCCAATCACGTGGTTATCGCTAAAGCAGGCAATCTTAACGACGCCATTAAAACTATTAAAGAAAACAATATTTGGGTTTACGCTTTGGAACTCGGAGGTGAAAACATTTACCAAGCCGATTTAAAAGGCAAATTGTGTTTGGTAATCGGCGGCGAAGACACGGGTGTAAATAAACTTACGAAAAGCCTTTGCGACGGAACGGTTGCCATACCGATGTACGGTAAAATCAATTCTCTTAACGTTTCGGTTGCAACGGCGGTTGCGGTTTTCGAGGCCGTACGTCAAAGAAATTTCGGCAAAAAATAACGATAGAAAAACTGCGATAATCGGCCTATACAGCGACTTTTACGCATGGGGACTTTTTTATGAACTATACCGAACAATCCGATGAAGCGTTAGTGCTCTTGAACAGACGGGGCGACGGGCAAGCATTTGACGAACTTTACGCCCGATATATAACGATTATAAGAAGCCTTGCAAGAACTTATTTTCTTGTCGGCGGCGATGAGGAAGATTTGTGTCAGGAAGGTTTGATAGGCCTTTTTTCGGCAGTGTCGGCATACGACGGTAATAAACAGGGCTCGTCTTCCTTTAAGACTTTTTCCTATAAATGCATTAAAAGCAGAATTTTAAACGCGATTTCTTTATCGCATGCCGAAAAGCATCGTGCGCTTAACGATTCGGTCCCGATGCAAGAAGTCGTTGAAACCGACGAGAGTCGTTTCGTAAGTTCCCCCGAAGACGGCGTTATCGGGGAAGAAACTTTAAACGAATTGATTTTTGCGATAAAAGAAAAACTTTCCCGCTTCGAAATCGATGTTTTCAATCTTTACGTCGAAGGTGAAAAGTATACCGAGATAGCGGAAAAACTTAATAAAAGCCCTAAGTCGGTAGATAACGCTATACAAAGAATTAAAGAAAAAACTAAAAGGTTAAGGTGATAAAGTGTCATATCTTGCTATATACAGAAGATTCCGCCCGACAACTTTTTCCGAAGTCGTCGGTCAAGAACACGTTGTAACCACGCTTATAAATCAGATAAAAACCGAAAGGATAGGACACGCTTATCTGTTTTGCGGCGCAAGGGGAACGGGCAAAACCACCGTTGCAAGGATTTTTGCGCGCGCCATTAATTGTCAAATGCCGGTGGACGGTTCGCCGTGCGGCAAGTGCGAAGTTTGCGAAAAGTTAAGCAATTCTTCTACCTTAGACATTATCGAAATAGACGCGGCGTCCAACAACAAAGTAGATAACGTGCAAGAAATCCGCGCAAACGTGCAATATCCGCCCGTTGCCGGAAAATACAAAGTTTACATTATCGACGAAGTTCACATGCTTACGACGGAAGCCTTCAATGCCCTTTTAAAGACGTTGGAAGAACCGCCCGAACACGCCGTTTTTATCTTGGCTACGACCGAGCCGCATAAACTTCCCGCAACTATTTTGTCGCGTTGCATGCGCTTCGATTTTCATCTTGTTGCCGATAAGGTTATTGAAAATCTTATCGAAAAAATTTATGACGACGTAGGTAAGCAATATGAAAAAGAAGCGACGTCTTTAATAGCAAAATCGGGCGAAGGTAGTATCCGCGACGCCTTGTCGCTTGCCGATCTTTGCATATCGTATAGTAACGAAAAGTTGACCTATAAGCAGGTTATCGATATTTTAGGGGCGTCCGACTCGTCAAAAACCGCAGCGTTTGTGAAGGCAATTTTAAACTCTGACGTCGGTACCGTTTTATCGGTTATCGACGAACTTACGGGGCTTGGAAAAAGCGTTAGCGTTTTAACAAAAGACGTTTTGTCTATGATACGCGACGTTTTGGTCGTAAAAACTTGCCGCGGGGCAAAAGATATTTTGATGCTTCCCGAAAGCGAGTTCGACAGGCTTTCGGACATTGCTTCGCTTGCAGATAATCACAGATTTTTACGCGTTCTGGAAATTTTTACGGCAATCGAAACCGATTTACGGTACAGTACTCATCCGAGAATTGTTTTCGAAGCCGCGGCTGTAAAGGCGGCGCTTCCGTCGGAAGACTATAATATCGACGCGCTTGTTTCTCGTGTTTCGAGTTTGGAAAAAACAGTCGAAAGCCTTTTGAAAAACGGTTTGACGATTAAAAAACAAGATCTTTCAGATACTCCTAAAGCCGAAAAAGTCGAAGGAGTTAAGACGGAAAATTCTAAAGCGGAAACCAACGTTGCAGCAAGGCAAAATATAGCCGATACACAACCGACCGCTATCGTCGACGATAAAGTTGTTTCGGACGAAAAGTCGGCTTATAAGCCCGTTATCGAGGAAAAATCGAACGAAAAGAGCGGCGATTTCGGCGGCGAAAAGCGTTTAAGCGCGTTTGATTATATCTCGAGTGAAGACGTTCCCGTGCCCGACGAAAGTTACGCCCCGCCCGAAGACCAAATAAGTTTTGTCGGGTTTGACGAAGCAGTTTCTTTTACTCGCAAAACGGTGATAACTGATACTTTCGAAAGTTTAAACAAGCAAAAATCGGCGGAACCTTTTGCACCCGTTCAAAATACTGCAAGTGCTAAAGAGGCTAATAATAGCGTTGTACGCGACCGCGTGCCCGATGCAAGACTGTGGGGTAGCGTTATTCGTAAGTTGCGTTCGGAAAAGCATATAATGTTATGGATAGCGTGTCAGGAGCTTGATGCGGAAATATCGGACGGTAACCTTGTTATTTTAGTCGAAGGCGAAAACGAGTACAATCTTCTCGTCAAAAAAGAGAGTTTGGATACTTTACAAAGCGTTGTTTCATCTCTTGCGCCTTATGTCGTTAAGATAAAGCGTATCGGGCAAGTCGAAAACGACGACGATAAGTTTCGCGGCGACGCGGAAAAGGTAAAGGAAATGTTTGACGGCAAAATTACGATTGAGGACTGATTTTTTGTTAACGAGCGAGAATTGTACCGACTTAAATCGGAAATTTATTGACAGACGATGTTTGCGATAAGCAAAATAAATAAGCAAAATAAAATAGATAATTATATAAAGGAGATCTCGATTATGGGATATAAAGGATTTGGCGGCGGTTTTGGCGGCGGCAATCAAATGCAACAACTAATGAAGCAAGCGCAAAAAATGCAAGAAGACATTCAACGCGCACAAGAAGAACTCGATTCGGCTGAACTTGTCGGCGAAGCGGGCGGCGGAACGGTAAAGGTTACCGTTAACGGCAAAAAGGTGGTTAAAGGCGTAAAATTCGACGCATCCGTAGTCGATCCCGACGACGTTGAAATGCTCGAAGATCTTTTCATGGCGGCATACAACGCGGCTTGCGAACAGGCCGATGCGCTTACCGAAGAAAAAATGGGACCGTATAACAAGATGGGGGGCATGTTTTAATGAAGGTTTTTATTGAGCCGATAGGACGACTTATAAATCGGCTCACTAAACTCCCGGGCGTTGGCGCTAAAACGGCGCAACGCTATGCCTATAAGATAATTGAAATGACTGATACCGAGGCTCAAGAACTTGCCGACGCCATTTTGTCGGTAAAGCGCGAAGTAAAATACTGCAAGGTATGCGGTAATTTTTCCGAAAACGATACGTGTGATATATGTAAGACAAGGGATTCGGAAATTATTTGCGTCGTGAAAGAGCCTAAAGACGTCGTTGCCATTGAAAAGTCGGATAAATTTAAAGGTAGATATCACGTTTTACACGGTACGATTAATCCGATGGAAGGCGTAGGACCTAACGATATACGCATAAAAGAACTTTTGACACGCTTATCTACCGAAGACGTAAAGGAAGTCATTTTGGCTACCAATCCCGACGTCGAAGGCGAAGCGACAGCAATGTATATCGCAAAACTTATTAAACCGCTCGGTGTAAAAGTTACGCGTTTGGCACACGGTATAGCGGTCGGGACCGACCTCGAATACGCCGATTTAGGTTCGCTGTCAAGGGCTATTACCGACAGAAGAGAAATTTAAAAGTCCGTCTATAAGTCCGTTATCGATGTTTTTACGATTTTTTATGTAAAACGTCATACGTTTTGCGAGGGACGGCAAGTTACACGATTTTTAGAAAACAGCAAAAGCCGATTTAGGCTTAAGGAGATTACATAATGAAAAAATGCGGGTTATTAATGCCGGTGTTTTCCTTACCGTCAAAATACGGAATAGGTTCTTTCGGAAAATGGGCGTATGCCTTTGTCGATTTTTTAAAAAAGTCGGGGCATAGTTATTGGCAAATTTTACCGTTAACGCAAACGGGGTATGCCGATTCGCCTTATGCGTCTTGTTGCGACGCTTCCGGCAACCCTTACTTTATCGATCTTGAAATTTTAAGAAGCAAAAAACTTTTGACATATCGCGAGGTCGAATGTGCGATAGACAAAAGCGAGTATATAGACTACGGTAAACTTTACGTCGAACGTTATCCGCTTTTGCGTAAAGCCTTTTCAAGGTTTGACGTTAACGACAAAAACTTTAAAGCCTTTTTGCAAAAGGGTGAGTTTTACGATTACGCCTTGTTTATGGCAATCAAAGGTAAGTACAACGACGTTTGGATGAATTGGCCCGACGAGCTTAAAACGCGCAACCCTGACGCTTTACGAAAATTTGCCGACGAAAACGCCGACGAAGTATTGTTTTGGCAGTTTTTGCAGTTCGAATTCAGAAATCAATATTTCGAATTAAAACAATACGCAAATCAAAAGGGTATATCGATAGTCGGCGATTTACCGCTTTACGTGTCGCTTGATAGCGTGGACGTTTGGGTTGCCCCCGACGAGTTCTTGCTTGACGCTACCTATCATCCGACAATCGTATCGGGTTGTCCGCCCGATTATTTCAGTAAAACAGGTCAACTTTGGGGAAACCCGATTTATAATTACGAACATATGAAGCAGAACGGTTTTTCCTTCTGGAAAGAACGCGTTCAGCGTGCACGTAAGTTTTACGACGTTATAAGGATCGACCATTTTAGGGGGCTTGACAGATTTTGGGCTATACCTTACGGCGATTTAACCGCCGAAAGGGGCTGGTGGGTTAATGCACCCGGTCGCGAAATTTTAGACGCTATCGGAACCGACGGCATAATTGCCGAAGATTTAGGCATCATCGACGACAGCGCGAAAAGTCTTATAGAATATTCCAAAGCGGACGGAATGAAGGTTTTGCAATTTGCTTTCGACGGCGATGAGGAAAACCCTTATCTTCCTTGGAATATCAAGTCTAATTCGGTAGTATATACGGGTACGCACGACAACGATACGACGATCGGGCTTTTAAAAAGTCAAGATAAGGAAACCATCGAAAGATGGAAAATTTTGATTAAAAAGTCTACCGATTACGTCAACGTGTTTAAACCGATGCGCGGCATATACAATTTTGCCGAGGCTGTTTTGGATATTGCTTACGGCTCGGACGCAAGGCTTTGTATCGTACCCGTGCAAGACGTTTTATATCTCGACAGCGAATATCGTATCAACAACCCCGGTACTATCGGTTGGTGGCGCGTAAGGATTAAAGAAAGCGTCTTTACCGACACGTTGTCGGCAAGTTTAAAACGTCGCGCTAAACGTTTCGGAAGAACTTAAGTATTATAAAAGTCGGGCTATAAGCCCGTTATCTAATGTTTTTTAAAGTAATTTACATAAAAGCGGCGCGGCAATATTTAAATATTGCCGCGCCGTAAGTTTTATAAAAAGAAAAAGTTTTAATTGAAATCAATTAATCTCGGTAACGACGATTTCGTTTTCGAAGTTTTCGACGTTTTTAGGATGCGGCGGTCTAGTGCCTTGTTCTAAGCACGCCGCGCTTCCGTAGGCGACTGCTCTTTTTAAACAGTCGCAAGCGTTTAAACCTTGCGAAAACGCTCCGATAAATCCCGCAATCATACTGTCACCGGCGCCTATTGTCGAAGCTGCCGAAATTTTCGGAGCCGTCGCAACGAAAACGCCTTCGTTACATGCCAACACAGCGCCGTCGCCGCCAAGGCTGACAACGGCGTTTTCTATGCCGAGCGCGTGTATCGTTTTTGCGGCTTCTATGCCCGTTTCGACCGAGTCCACGATTATACCCGTATAGGCTTTTGCTTCGTCGTTATTGGGTTTTGTCAACCACGGCTTAAATTCTTTTAGGTCGTTTAAGGAAAAAGAACGCGAATCGATTACGATTTTTGCACCTTGTTTTCTTAATTCTTGTAACAAATCGGCTACGTCGTTTACGGTAATCCCGGGCGCAATGCTTCCCGTCATCGTAACTATAGTGTGTTCATCGACCTTGCCGATCTCTTCTTTTACTTTTTCAAGTAATTTTTTATCGATGGTGAACCCGTTGAAACAAATGCGTGTTTCATCCGTTCCGTCTAACGGGTGTAGGGTAATGTTTTCGCGTATGCGCCCTTTTGTTTCTACGGCTTTTACGACTAAACCGTCGTTTTTAAGTTGGTGTAAAAAACTTGCTTGGTTTTCGGCGCCGACTATAACGACCGCCGTGTTGTCTATGCCGTTATTCGAAAGGGCGCGCGAGACGTTTACGCCTTTTCCGCCCGCTTCGATACAATCGACGTTAGCGATGTTTTCGTGGTAAGGACGGAAAACGTCTATACTGCAATGTGTATCGAATGCGGGGTTTAATGTAAGTGTTATAATCTTCATTTTTTTTGAAAAGAAATAAAATCTTGAATAAACTAAATCTTGGGTGCGTTTTCGAGAAGATAGTTTTCCGCTTCTGTGCACCAAAGTCCGCCGTTTGCGGAAACGATTTCGTCGAGTTTTTTGTACATCGGGTTCGTTTCGCCGAGTTTCTTAAAGTCTGAAAGCGCGACTAAAGGAATATCCAATCCCGTGTAGCATACCTTTTTCGCTCCGCCCGGTGTAGCCATAGCCATAATGGCGTCGGGAACGGCGTTAAGCCCTAATATATGCGAAACAAGCGCGCCCGCATTGATTTTTTGAGTTTCGATAAGTTCTATTATGTCCTTCATATCTTGCGGAATGCTTCCCGCCGTACCTACGACGTGAATGCCGTCGTAATGTACGCGATAAAGGTTTAACGAGCCTTGTAAGTCGTGTATCGCAGGACCTGCAAAAAAGTTTACGCAACCGTCGGTACGACATATTTTTTCAGCCATCGTGTAAAGCGCGGCAACGGGAACCATTACGAAAACGTCGTCGAAACCTCCGTCGGAAATTTTAATTAATTCTTCCGCTACGTTTTCCATCGCGGAAGTATTAACGTATCTTAAATCAACGCCCTTTTTCTTTGCTTCGTCGGGCGGACATTTTTTGCTTGCGTAATCCAATCTGTTTTGGTCAAGGTCGGTAACCACCACTTGACTTACGCCCGCATATCCTATCGCAAGTTCAACCGCGCCTATACCCATAGGACCTGCGCCGCCGAGTATTGCGATTTTTCCTTGACGTTTTGCGCCGTCCGTGCGCGTATAATCGGTGTAGTCGGTGTGGTAAAGCCCTTTATAACCGCGGATGACGCATGCCAAAGATTCTACAAGCGAGCCTTCGAAATAACTGTTTCCGTTGTAGGGGATAAGGCACCCTCTTTCGAGAACGATTTCGGGAACGACGACGTAAGTCGCACTGCCGCCTATGTATTGGTAGGAATATCCCGGATCGTATCCGCTTTCGAGTTTTAAAGCAGGTTGTATTACCACTTTTTGTCCGATTTTGAAGTCGCCTTTAACGTTTTTACCTATTTCACGGATTATACCGCAAGTTTCGTGACCGATGATTACGGGGTTTTCGGCGATGTCAGGGGGGACGCGCTTATGCGCCGTACCTTGCTTTACCGCTTTATAGGTAGATGCGCATAAGGAGTCGGTTATAACTTGCATTAAAATCTCGTTATCTTGCACTTCGGGAAGTTGAAATTCCTCGACGCGCATATCGTTTGCACCGTACAATCTTACTGCTTTGGTTTTCATAAAGTTATTCTCCTTTTATAGGTTTTAAAGCTCCGTCTGTTTCGACGATGTCGGCGCCTAAAAGCGCGGCGTCCTCGTATTCGCTTTGTTTAGTTAAAATCCAAACGCCCAGTTTGGCGTATTTTTTAATATTGTCGGCAAGTTGTTTGTTGGCATATTCAACCTTTACCCACCACGTTCTGTCGTTTTTGTAAGGAATCCAAACCGTAAGGCGGTCTTTGCCGACTTTTTCGGAAAGTTTCTTTAAAACTTCTTCCGTTATTAAACCGTCGTAATGAAATTCGAGGTTAGGAAATCTTTCCGCTAAATCTATCATTGCGTCTGCGTTCGCCATTGTAAGCCCTACGCGCGCTTTAGTGTCTTTAAAAAGATTTACGAATTCTTCTTTTACGTCCGACGGAAAACTTTCGAACTTATTATCGATTTTCAATTTTATGCCTGTTTCTTCGGCAAGGCGTAAAACGTCGGTCATAAGCGGCGCTTTTTCGCCGAGAAATTTTTTGTCGAACGAACTGCCGAATTCATAATTTAATAGTTCCGAATAATTCATTTCGGTAATCAACTTTTCTTCTTCTATCTTATCGCCGTTTAATTTGCGTCCGCATCTATTTAGCGTCGCGTCGTGATGAACTATAAATTGTCTGTCTAAAGTGTAGTTCGGGTCCAATTCAATCATATCGTAACCGTAATCCACTGCCGCTTTAAACGCAAGCATCGTGTTTTCGGGATATTCCGTGTCAACGCCCTTGTGGGCTTCGAGTTCTACTTTTTTGGTATCCATAAAATCCTCCGTGTCGTTTTGACCGTTTAATTTTAGCACAATAAGCATTTTTTGTCAATACTTGCAAGGGTAAACGACCGTTTTGGTCAAAAATAGGCGGTGCAATGCATAAATAATGGTAAAAACGCGCAAAAATCGCTCATTAACCTTGATTTTTTCGCTCGTAGATGATATAATAAAAATATGAAAGACGAAAGACTTGCTAAAATTTTAGAAACGATAGATCAACGCCAAAGCGTAAGTTTAAAAACGCTTGCCAAATTGTTTTACGTAAGCGACTCCACCCTTAGGCGAGACATTGCCGCACTTGAAAAGGAGGGGCGCGTTATACGTTCGCACGGGTATGCGCACAGCCTATCTAAGCAAGCGGCTTCGGCGGGGTTTCCGAGTCGTAAAAAGACCGAAAAAGAAAAGAAAGTTCTTTTAGCAAAGCAAGCGGTAAGCGATTGCGTTAAGGAAGGCGACGTCGTAATGCTCGACGCGTCGTCGACGGCTGCGGAAACGGTTGCCTTTTTAAAAGAATATAAAGACGTGATAGTTATGACAAGCGGAATAGAAACCTTGCTATACCTTGCCGAAACCGACTTAACCTATTATTCTTCGGGCGGGCAAGCTTATAATAAGTCGTATTCCTTTGTCGGACAGACGGCGATAAATACGATAAAGACGATGAATGCCAACGTATGTTTCGTTTCTTGCCACGGGCTTTCGGAAAACGGTTACGCGACGGATATTTCGGTTTCCGAGAACGACGTGCGCCGCGCTATAATAGAACAGTCGAGACGTAAGGTTTTACTTGTAGATTCAACCAAAATCAATAAAAACTGCTACAGTAATCTGTGCCACGTTTCGGCGTTCGACGACGTTTTTTGCGATAAACTTTTGCCCGAAGATATTTTAAAACAAGTTAAAAATTTTCACTTGGTTAAGGGAGGAACGGAAAATTTTGAAGAATAGTAGTCTAAACGGTGCTTTCATCGCATAAGTTAACTCAGAAACTTATTAAGAGGTGAAAAATGTCAAGTCAAGATTACGCTGAAATGATTGAAATCCCCGTGTCGAGTTGCGAAATTTTCGTAACTCCTAAAACAAGCGACAAACGCGCTAAAAAACGTCTTTTAAAAAGGTTTAAAAAGAATCCTTTTTTGTTCAGCCAAAACAGGCGAAACGCAAATGAAAAATCTTTTATCGAAAGCGAAAACGTTAGCGCGGCTGCGGAAGCCGGAAGCGAAAAAGAAAAGGTTGCGCCCGTTTTCGGCGAGGAAGGTTACGAAGAAAACAGTCAAAAAGACGTTTACTTTGCCGACGACGATTATTCCGAAAAGACTGAAAATAAAAATAAAAAGCGGTTTTTTAAATGGGACCTCGTAACGGCACAGGTCGTAACGGTTTTTGTTTTGGCGGTCGGTATACTTTTGACCAATATTTTTTGGAAGGATAGCGGCATTAATAATTTGCTCAAAAGCGTTTTTGCAAGCGACGCGGTAACCGCCGACGAAAGAAGTTACGACGTTTTCGACGCTTTCGCGCCGTCTAAAAACGAAGTGGAATTATCCGAAGGCGTTATGACGCTTATGAAGAGCGGCGCAATCTACAGCCCTGCCGACGGGGAAGTTTCCTCCGTTGAATTGGTAAACGGCAAATATACGATTACAATTTTACACAGCGATAGTTTTCAAACGGTGATTACGGGTGCCGATTACGCATACTTTAAAAAAGGAGATAAAGTGTTTTTGTCAACGCCCGTTTGTTACTCCATAGAAGGCGGCGCACAAGTAAAAATGTACGATAGCAACGTTATTTTAACGAATTATTCCATTAAAGACGACAAAATCGTATGGCAAAGTTGAAATTTTCAATACATCCTTTGTTTATAATTTTCGGAATATACTTTGCTGCATGCGGCAAGGTATTTTCTTTTTTGATTTTCACCCTTTCCGCCGTGATGCACGAAATGGGACATTCAATTTGCGCTTCAAGCCGCGGTTACCAATTAAAAAGACTTGTTTTAATGCCTTACGGGGCGGTTATTTGCGGCGATACCAAAGATATGAATTATTACGACGAAACTTTAATCGCCTTATCGGGACCTTTTGTAAGTTTGTTCGTCGGCGTAACTTTAGTGTCGCTATGGTGGCTTGTTCCGGATTTGTATCCTTACACCGAAGTTTGCGTCCTTGCAAACCTTACGATTGCAACGGTAAATTTATTGCCCGCTTATCCGCTTGACGGCGGAAGAGTTTTGCTTGCTGTTTTATCGTGTTATTTACCACGTAAAAAATCGCTGAAAATATCGCAAATTATCGGAATCACCGCGGCGGTATGCGTTTTCGGGTTGTTTTTATACTCAATATCGATAAAGCAAATAAATTATTCGGTTCTGTTTTTTTCGTTATTTATGCTTTTCGGCAATATATTCGTTTCCAAAGACAATATATACGAAAGAATAACTTCCTACTTTTCGCTCGGTAATTTAAAAAGGGGAAAACGCGTCAATGCGATAGCCGTCGATAAAAGTTTCACCGTTAGGGATTTACAACAAAAATATAAGTACGGCGAACTTACCGAATGCATCGTTTTCGATGATTACGGAAGAAAAGTCGCAAACGTGTCGCCTGAAACGGTAGTGAAAATTCTTTCTTTAGGCAAACTTGACAATACGGTGTACGAAGAATATAAAAAAGTGCGATAACGGGCTTATACGTTGACTTTTCCATAAGTGAAAAGCAAATAATAAGGAAAGTTAAGGTGCGTGAGTATGCCGATTGACGAAAAACGAGACAACCTTTAATAAAAAGTGAAAAGGACATTTTTTAAAACAATTTAATTAAAACAAAAAACAACAGACAATTCTTACGATAAGGCTTGACATTTCCGTTAAAATGTACTATATTATTGAGGCTATGAAAAAATTAAAAGAATGTCTTGAATTGTTTTTACTGTTTTTTAAGATCGGCTTGTTTACTTTCGGCGGCGGATATGCGATGATTTCTCTTATCTCGCACGAGGTTGTCGATAAAAGGAAGTATATCGATAGCGACGAGTTTTCAGACCTTGTCGCAATTGCCGAATCCACACCGGGGCCTATAGCCATAAACAGCGCGACTTATATAGGTTACAAAAAAGCGGGCGTCTTAGGCTCGATAGCCGCAAGCATAGGCGTTGTTTTGCCTTCGCTTATAATAATCTATTTGATTTCACTCTTTCTGGCGAAAGTTTTGGAATACGCTATAGTACAAAAGGCGTTTTCGGGTATTCAATGCGGAGTTTCCGTGCTTATTATTTCGGCGGGCGTAAAACTTTTAAAAAGCGTTCGCAAAAATTGGGCTTCATATGTTTTAGCCGCTTTAAGTTTTTGTTTGCTTTTGATAATTAATTTTACAAACGTGCAAATCTCGACGATATACTTTGTAATCGTCGGCGCGGCAATCGGTATCGCCCTTTACTTTAGACCTCTAAAAAAGTCCGTTAATCGACCTATAGACGGGGATTTCGATAAAAATGCTCCTGAAAAAGTCGTTGAATGCAAACAAAAATTCGATCATAACGTTGCTTTAAGTTCGGATAACGATTCGCAAAACGCTTTCGGAGAAGCCGGTGGTTGTACAGACGTTAAGGTAAAACGCAAAAAGAGTAAACTTGCGGTGATTTTAACACTATCGATAACTGGCGTCGTTATAATCGGGTTGCTCTTTTTCGGCGGACTTTACCGCTACGTCGCAAAAGACGCCGTCGAAAATTTGTCCGCTTCGGCTTTCTATCTTCGTTTTTTAAAAGTTTCCGAACTTTTCGCGACTTTTTTCAAAATCGGTGCTTTTTCGTTCGGGGGCGGTTACGGAATGCTTCCCTTAATGCTTGAAGAAACCGTCGGAAGAAATTGGCTTACCGAAACCGAATTTGCTAACTTTTTAGCCGTTGCCGAATCCACACCCGGTCCCGTATCTATCAATATGGCAACCTATGTAGGCAGTACTCAAAGCGGACTTTTAGGTTCTTGTATGGCTACGCTCGGCGTAATTACTCCGTCGATTTTAATAATTTTACTTATCGTAGCCGTGTTGAAAGACTTTTTGCAGTACAAAATCGTTCGTTCGGCTCTTGCGGGTATGAAACCGGTGATTTGCGGAATGATTCTCGCGACGGGTGCGGACCTTGCGTTAACCAACGTTTTTCCGATGGTCGAAAGTTTCTCGTTCGCCGCATTTAGCGTCGAAGCCTTGTTTATAACGGCAGTCATCGCGTTTATTACCGTGCTTTTTAAAAGAGTCTTCAAAAAAGTCGTTTCGCCGATTTTGCTCATTGTAATTTCGGCGGCTTTCGGAATGCTTCTAATGTAAAGGTACGTTTAAACGGGCGCAATCGGGTGACAAAAGTATAATTTAAGTAAAATCAGATAAAATTTTGTTATTATAAGGGCTTAAACGCCGATTTTGCGTTAAATATTTATTGACAAACAAAAGATAAAATGATAAAATACAAAATAGCATTTGACGCGCGATAGGCTAAAACGTAGTTTTTATCTGCGCTTATTATGGAGAAATTATGAAAAAGTTATTAAATCTTGTACTCTGTTTGGCACTCATGGTTACTTCTTTGACCGCGCTTACCGCTTGTAACGGCAAGGACGACGAAACCGACGACAAAGACCTTGGCTTTACCTATGAATTAGTCGATCCCGAAGAAGGCGACCGCTATCTTAAAGTTACCGGTTACAACGTTTCCGACGAAGTTGCCGAACTTGTTTCTCAAGGGAATTTTGCCGACAAAAGGGTAGTTGATGTTTCCGTACTCAAGATTCCTACCGAAAAGGTCGAATACAAAAACGAGTCCTATATGGTTAAGGAAATCGCGGAAAGTGCGTTTAAGGATATGCTTTTCGTTAAAAAAGTAGTTATCCCCGCAAACGTTGAAACCGTTGGCAGTGCTTGTCTTGCAGGTCTTACCAACCTTGAAGAATTGGAAATCAACTTTGTCGGCAATAAAGCAAGCGGCAACGTTAACGCTAAAAAGACTTTGGCTTATCTTTTCGGTTCTTCCGAAGTTACCGGCGCAACGAGTACTACTGTAAGTTATAATACTTCCGGCACGGCTACTTATTACGTACCGGACAGTCTTAAAAAGATCGTTTTAACGGGCAACACCGTTTCCGAATACGCTTTCAACGGTTTGTCTAACGTTGAAGAAATCGTTCTTCCCGAAACGATTACCGAAATCGGTAACTATGCTTTTGCAAATTGTACTTCTCTTTATAAGTTGACTTTGCCCGCTACCGTTACTAAACTCGGCAACGGCGCTTTCAACGGTTGCAGTCTTTTAACTAAACTCGATTTAGCAAACGTAACTTATATCGGCGATTCGGCTTTCACGGGTTGCGCTCAACTTTTCTATAACGTAAACGGAAGCGAATATATTGCGGCGGCAGGTTTAAAATACGTCGGCGAAAATGCTTTCAAAGGTTGTACTTCTTTGGAAACCGTTGATCTTTCCGCTTTCACCGCGGACGCTTGCGTAGGCGATTACGCTTTCAGCGGTTTAACCGCTTTGACGTCTGTTAAGCTTCCCACCGCGGCTAATTACGGTTTACTCGTATTTACCGGCGCAACAAAACTTGAAAAGACTAACGTTACCGGCTACAACGCCGCTAATAAACTTTTCGACTTCGATTACGATTTATAATTTAACTTTAACTTAATTTAGAAGTAAAGCGCTCGCTAATTAAATAAGCGGGCGTTTTTGTATGCCTAAGTATTTAAAATTACGGGTTTTGTTAAAATCTCTATTAAATCACGCGACTTTTTGTTTTTGTTCGGTTGGCGTTTTCCGAAGATAATTGCAAAAATCCCGAAAAAAGTAAAAATACTTCCGCTTATTATATAATAAGTAGGGTAAAAAACGACGAAACTAAGTAGTAAAAGACACGTGCCGTACGCAATAAATTTTAAACCGTTAATTTTTTTAAGAAGTTTAGCGAAAAAATTATCCTTTTTTAAAGGCGGTTTTTGAAAACTCGGTAGCAAATCGAAATCTTCCAGCGCCGTAAAAAAATCTTCGGTTTTTAAATAAAGCGCGTTAAGGGCTTTTTCGTATTCGACCGCCCTTTTCGAAAAACTTTCTGAAATTATAACGATAAGTTTACCTTCGGCGAAACAATTGTCGACGATTCGTTTGACGTCGTTAAAAGATAGTTCTTCCAAAAAAAGCAGCGGACAAAGGATAACGTCGTTTAACGTAAAAAAGTATTCGTTTGCAAGGTAATCGACGTTTAAAACGTTTAAAAGATTTTCGGTAAGCGAAAATATCTGTTTTTTATTTAACGTACTTAAAAAAGTCGAGCCGCTTTTTAAAAATTCTCGAGATAATTTTTCCTTTCGGCGGCGGTTTGAACGGTTTTTGTTGAATAAAAATATCAATGTCGAAGATAATAGCGAAAACGTCGCCGCCAATAATATTTTAATCCAAGTTTTCGTCTTTAAAAAGGAGATTAAAACAAGACAAACGATAAAAATTAGGGCTGCAGAAATTACTGTGTTAAGTATGACGCTTAAAGATAATTTTTTCATAGTTAAATTATTGACGGTAAACCTTGTTAATATTCTTGTAATCCAATTCGATTTATGATAAAATATAATTATGAAGATAGGCGTTTACGGCGGCTCGTTCGATCCGCCACATAAAGAACATATAAATATCGCGCGCGAGGCGGTAAAACAGTTAGGACTCGACAAATTGTTCGTCGTTCCCGCCAAAATTCCGCCGCACAAGCAAAATCTTACTTTGTCGGACGGCTTTTTAAGAAAGCAAATGCTCGACGTTGCTTTTTCAAAGGACGATAAAATAGAAGTAAGCGCTTTCGAACTCGAATCTTCGGAAAAAAGTTATACTTATATTACGATAGAGCATTTCAAAAAACTGTATAGCGATGCGGAGATTTATTTTTTGGTCGGAACCGATATGCTCGAAGACTTTCCTACGTGGAAGAACCCCGAAAGCATTCTATATAACGCCAAACTTTTTGTTACTAAAAGGGAAGGCGAAGACTTTGAAAAGGCTAAATCGACCTTTTTAAAAGCTTTTAATAACGGGGAAGACAGAATTATCGTTTCTAAATACGTCGGTAAAAAAGTTTCTTCCACCGATATAAGGCATAGGCTAATGCTCGGGCTTGACGTAGGCGATAAACTTGACGAAAGCGTTCTGAAAATTATACGCGACAACAATCTGTTAAGCGGTGGCGATTTGGCGGCGTTTTTGAAAAAATCCTTGCCTATAAGCCGATTAACGCATACTTTAGGGGTTATGAACCTTGCAAAAACTTACGCCAAACGGTTAAAGGTAGACGAAGAAAAAGCCGTGAAAGCAGCAATGCTTCACGACGTTGCAAAATATATCGATCCGAAAGATTATCCCGATTTCAAACTCGATGAAAACGTTCCTAAATCGGTCGTTCACCAATTTTTAGGCGCATATATTGCCGAAAACGTTTTATCGGTAAACGACGAGGACGTGCTTAACGCTATACGCTACCATACGACGGGACGCGAAAATATGAGTACCCTTGAAAAGATTGTTTTTACCGCAGATTTATTGGAAGAAGGAAGGACTTACGAGGAGGCACCCTATTTGCGCGCCGCAGTAGACAAAGATTTTGACGAAGGTTTTAAACTTTGTCTTAAAAGACTTAAATACTTTTTATCAAAAACGTCCGATTCGATTTACTTTTTAACGGAAAAATGTTATGATTTTTACGTGGGACGTAATTAACGCTTATAAAAAATACTTGAAACGGAGATATTATAATGGAAATTAACGATTCAACAAGATTAGCCGACGATATTTGTAAGTTTTTATCGCAAAAAAAAGCTCAGGATATAGTAAAAATCAACGTTTCGGACAAAACTATCATTGCCGACTATTTCATTATCGCAAGCGGTAGGTCTACTACGCAAGTACATTCCCTTTGCGATAACGTAGAAGATTTTTGCAGTAAGGAATACGCTTTGGACGTAAGACGTCGCGAAGGCGTTCAAGAGGGTAGATGGGCTGTTTTAGATTTCGGCGAAGTAATAGTTCACATTTTCGACGACGAACAAAGGCTTTTCTATCATCTTGAAAGACTTTGGGGCGACGGCGAAAAATTCGTTGACGAAGACTGATTTTTAAGTTGCTTTAGTCGGTGTTTTTGAGGTGTTTTTTTACCCGAAGATTTTTATTTAGATTAACCAAGTCGGTTATTTTAGATATTTTTTTAAATCTTCAATATTAACGGCTGTTGCCTCTATCGGAATAGATATTGTCTTTTTAGTTTGTTTTTTTCTTTTCTTTTTAGGGGCTACGTAAAAAATTTGCTGTGTGTCGTTTGTTTTTTCGACTTCTTCGCCGCCGCTTTTTATTTTAAAAAGGGCAAAAGATAGAAGCATGCAGATTGCAAAAAGAGAAACTACCGTAAGTATTCCGTAAAATTCGCTCATAAAAAAGCTCCTTGTTTTTTTATATAAGGATAACATTGTTTATAGCAAAAATTTTGACGGTGTTTATCGCATTCGGGCTTTGTTTGTCAATTTGTTTTATCACGGATTTTTTTAAATTGTTTTAAAATTCAATCATTACCGTTATGTTTGATTAAACGCAAAAAGCCGCCTATAAGCCCGTTATCAAACAATTTTATTATATCATACCAATAATACGCGTCTAAAACGCGTTATGTGTAAGGAGACAATTATGGATTTCAATAATGGTTTTACGAACGATAAATTGTTTTTAGATAATAATAACGAAATGTCTTTTAACGAAGACAGCGGCGTAAACGATCTTCCTAACGAGGACGTTAACGGTAGCACTCCTTTTTCGGCTACGGAAAACAATGATTTTGAAAATGCCGATACCGCGGTTTCGGATACCGAAGCGGATACCTCTGCTTTTGAAACGCCTTTTAGTAGTGTTGAAGAAAATCTTTCCGATGAAAATAACGATAATTTTGAAACCGATTCAGAAAGCGACAAAGAAAATACCGATACTTTTGCAACAGGTTTTTCCGAATCCGAAAATTTGTCGGAAGATAGAACCGATGACTTTACAGCGACAGAAAACGACGGTTTGATTGAGAATTTGAACGATAAAACCTTTGAAAACACGGGCGTGGACGATTTCAGCGCCGACGTTGCATCGGAAAAAGATTCGTTACCGAAAAATTCGGTGCCCGATTTTAACGACACGGCAAAACTTTTCGGCGTTAGCGAAGAAAAACTTACCGCAGAGTTTAACGCATACAAGGCGGCGAAGTTGTTTAAGCGGATAAATTTGCTTGCGGTTTCGCCGAAACTTACGGTAAAGGAAATGCAAGGTGTAATAAAAAGCGCAATCGATTTGGGGCTCGAATCGGTAACGGTGTTGCCGTCAAAGGCTCAGGAAGCCAAGAAAATTGCAACCGACAGAATTCAAATAAGGGTTGCGTGTTGCTATCCTTTCGGTGCGGAAACTTTTGCCGTCAAACTTAAATCTGTAAAAACGGCGGCAAAGATAAAGCCTTATGCAATCGAAATTCCTTTCGAGTTAGGCGATTTAGCGCAGAAAAAGACGAAACAAATCGTAAAGGAATGGAAAAAACTTATAAAAGCGGCTGGTAAGTCGGCGGTAATAATGGTTGCCGATATCGACTTACTGTCTGCACACGAGATAACTTCGGTATGCGACCTTGCAAAAGAATTGCAAGTTAAGTTAAAGACTTCGACCTGCGTTTTATCCGACGGCAATTACGATTTCCAATCTTCTACGCTTGCGGCGTTTAACGGCGTTAAACTTGAAATGACGCAAAAAGCCCCGACGAGCGAAGAAACTTTGAATATGTTCGTTTCGGGCGCAGATACCGTCTCGTCGGCTAACGCTTTAGAGTCCGTAAAGGGCATTAAAAGGCTTTTGGGTTGTGAATGATTTTTAAAATATAATAATGAAAAGTGGCGATAACGGGCTTATAGCACGGTTTTTGCTACTTTTTTTGTTTTTTCGGTATAAAAAAATTATTGTGGGCAAAACTTTTAAAAGCACTACGCATTAAAAGGAGATTTATGAACCCGTTTGAACTAAAACCGAAAAAAACAGACACATTAATCACTCCGCTTAGCAAAATTCCGCAAAAGCCTTATGACAAACTTGCGGTAAGCCCTTATACGAAAGTAAGGCTTATTTTAGCGCAGGGGACGGAGTTCGAAGCCAATTGGAATTCTCATCAACTCGACAGAAGAATTCACAACAACGATATCCGCAGACGGCTTGCTTACGTTAGAAGAAGCGAGCAAATTCAACACAAAATGCTTGCCTCTTTAAAGCCTGATGACGAAAATCCGCTCGAAACCACTCTTGCATACGAGCAACTTGCCGTAGACTTAACGGCGATTTTGGCAAAGCGTGCTAAAAATTACGTCGTAAAGCAGCAACTCGATTTTGCCCTTTTGGAAGATTTCGACCATTTATATAGGTTTTCCGACCTTCTCGAAATGGACGAGGGTAAAAATTTCGAGCATTATCTCGGCGATTACACCGAAGTCATGCCGGGGCGGCCGACCGTTGCAGAATTTAGACACCCGAACGACGACGTAAGGTTTGCGATAAATTCTTGCAAAAACGATTTGATTACCAATTTAGACGTAGGCATCATCACCGCTGCAGAGCAGCAGACGATGAACTTTTATATGAACCTCGGTAGTTATTATCCTAACGACTTAGGACGGAAAATGTTTAGCGAAATAGCCCTTATCGAAGAACAGCACGTTACGGGTTATGAAAGTTTGAAGGACACTGAACTTAGTTACCTCGAATGTAACCTGATGCACGAGTACACCGAGTGCTATTTGTATTATTCGCTTTACGAGGACGAAAGCGACGAAAATATTAAAGGACTTTACGAAAGGATTTTCGAAGAAGAAGTCGTACACCTACACGAGGCGGCTGACTTGTTAAAGACTTACGAGGGTAAAAGTTTTTGCGAGGTAATCCCCGACGGAAATTTTCCCGAACTTATTAAATTCGGCGAAAATATAAGTTACGTCAGAAACGTTTTAAAGGACTGTAATTTAACGGCAGTTAAAGAAGGTTATGTTCCCGTTCGCGACTTGGAGCAAAATGCCGATTATTATAAATATCAAAAGCAATTCGTTGCAAGCGGCGAAAAAAATCCTACTCACAAAGTTATCGAAAAATATATTAAGGAAAACGGCGAAGATTTGCGTTACGAAACGGCGCTGCACCCCGTTAGCGAATTAAGAAACCGTAAATGCGACAATCTAACAGTCGGTCGAGGCAAGGCGGGGTTCGAACAAAGAAGCTGCGGCAAGTAAGTCGGTAAGTTTATATAACGCAAAAGTCTGCCTATAAGCCCGTTATTAAAGTGTTTTTTAAAAAAGTAAGGTCTATGCCTTACTTTTTTTACCTATAAAGTCAAAAAGTTTTTATATAGTCGATTGAAAATCGGTCTTTTATTATCGCTCGGTTTTACGATGCTAATAAAAAGCGTTTAAAAAACTTTTGGGCGTTTCGTCCGCTTTGTCGTTTTTGTAAAAAAAACAGGAATAAAGCGAAAAACGGTTGCTTAATTTTACACGATATGGTAAACTTACCTTGAAGAAATATCGACGCTGAATCGGCGCGAATTTCAATTAAGAATATAGCGAGGGTTTTATACCGTGGAAAACAAAAATTATCTTGGCGTTATGCTCGATTGTTCACGTAACGCCGTTATGAGTGTTGCCGAGTTGAAAAATTTTATTTTAACGCTTAAAAAACTCGGTTACAACTGCTTACAACTTTATACCGAAGACACTTACGAAATCGAAGGCGAACCGCTTTTCGGTTATAGGCGCGGAAGATATTCTAAAGCCGAACTTAAAGAAATCGACGCTTTCGCTTTACAAAACGGCATCGAACTTATTCCTTGCATACAGACTTTGGCGCACCTTAACGCCATTTTCCGTTATCCGAGGTATCAAAGAATCAACGATACCGCCGATATTTTACTTACCGATAACGAAGAAACTTACGAGTTTATCGAAAAGATGATAAAAACTTGCGCGGAATGTTTTACTTCGCGCAACATTCACATCGGTATGGACGAGGCGCATTTGTTAGGAAGGGGTAAATATTACGATATTTACGGCGACAAACGCCGTTACGACGTTTTATTGAATCATCTTAACCGCGTAGACGAAATTTTAAACAAATACGGATTTAAGCCCATGATGTGGTCGGATATGTTCTTCCGTTTGACGGGCGGCGGCGCATACTATCACGAAAAGCCTATTCCCGAAGACGTGCGCGAAAAAGTTCCCGAAAACATGGGGCTTGTGTATTGGGATTATTACAACGAGGACGAAAAACTTCTGTCTGCCATGATGGAAAACCATTTAGCTTTCAGTCGTCCAGTCTGGATTGCCGGCGGCGCTTGGACGTGGAACGGTCTTCAATCGGATAACGCAAAATCTTTAAGTCAAACGGAAGCCTTTTTAACCGCCGCGAACAAGTACGGCGTTAAAAACGTTCTTATAACCATGTGGGGCGATAACGGCGGCGAATGTTCGCCTTACGCGTTGTTGCCGTCGCTTACATATGCAGCCGAGTGTTACAAAGGCGAGTTCTCGCTTGACAACGCGAAAGCAAAGTTTAAAGAACTTTTTGACGAAAATTGGGATGATTTTATCGCTTGCGACCTCGCTGCGCCCGAAGGGTTCGGCAAAGAAGGTTTTTGGCTCGGTATAAAAGAACTTTTGTATTCCGATTACTTTTTATCGACTTTCGACTGCGGCGTTACGGGTAGCGGCGAAGAAGTAAAGATTTTCGAAAAGCTTGCGGAAACTTTCGAAAAAGCCGCTAAAAACAGTAAACAATTTTCGTATATGTTCGAAAGTTATGAAAAATTGTGCGACGTGATGTCTGTAAAATACGATCTCGGTTACCGTACGCGCGCTGCTTACGAAAAAGGCGACAAAAAAGCCCTTAAAGAACTTGTGGGCGATTACGAAAAACTTCTTCCTATGTTAGAAGCCTTCGTCGCCGCATACGAAAGGTCTTGGTTTAAGGAAAGGAAACCGCACGGGTTCGACGTTCAAGATATACGCTTGGGCGGACTTATTCAGCGTACTAAAAGTTGTATGCGCCGTCTAAAAGATTACCTTGACGGCAAGATTGACAAAATCGAAGAACTCGAAGAAAAAACGATCGATTTTTATAGTGGCGAAGAACCTCAGCGTAACGGCGCGCGTCGCAACCGTTACGACATAATAGTAACTGCGAACTGTTTATAATCGTTAGTTTAATTTTATAAAACTAAAAACGGGCTGCCGTAAATTATTTAAAATTTGCGGCAGTCCTTTTTTTTGCGCTTAAAGATATAAAAGTGCCTCTATAGGTCGATTATCGACGCTTTTTGAGGTTAAAAAAGCGATAAGAGACGAAGTTTTAAAGCATAATTAAAAAAACAATATCCGCAATATCGTAATTTTTTAAAAAGCAACCTTAATTTTTCTTGACATTTTTTTCTTTAGCAAGTACAATATATCGGTAAACTTAATTTTGCGGGTGTAGTACATCGGTAGTATGCGAGCTTCCCAAGCTTGAGAGGTGGGTCCGACTCCCATCATCCGCTCCAAAAAACGCCCGAGGATTTTTCTCGGGCGACTTTTTTTGGCTCTATGTCAAATGTTGGGGTGGGGTTTGTAAGCAAAAGAGGAAAA
>CAYNYV010000009.1:0-37019 GCA_964401515.1 uncultured Christensenella sp. | reverse complement strand
AACGTGTAAAACTTGCTATGGGTAACGGGCTTTACAGCGATAATATTATTCAAGTCATGAAAATCGCTTGCGATGAATGTCCCGTCGGCGGTTATGAAGTAACCAACGCTTGCCGCGGCTGCTTAGCACACCGTTGCGAAGACGTTTGCCGTTTCGGCGCTATATCGTTCGACGATAACCACGTCGCCCACATCGACAAGACAAAATGTAAGGAATGCGGCGCTTGTTCCAAGGTTTGTCCTTATACGGCGATTGTGTCGAGAAAACGTCCTTGCCAAGTCGCTTGTAAGATTAAAGCCATTTCCATGGACGAAAACAAAGCGGCTAAAATCGACGACAGCAAGTGTATTTCTTGCGGCGCGTGCGTTTACCAATGTCCTTTCGGGGCTATTATGGACAAGTCTTATATGGTTGACGTTATCAACCTTTTAAAAGAATCCAAAACGAAAAAGGAATATAAGATGTATGCCGTCGTGGCGCCGTCTATTTCAAGTCAGTTTACCTATGCTAAGTTAGGGCAGGTAATATCGGGGCTTAAATATATGGGTTTCCACACCGTTATCGAAGCGGCGCTCGGTGCCGATATGGTTGCCGAAGCCGAGTCTAAGGAACTTGCCGAAAAAGGATTTTTGACAAGCTCGTGCTGTCCCGCTTTCGTAAAATATATTCAAACGGCTTTCCCCGATTTGGTACCGCTGATTTCTCATAATCCGTCGCCGATGACGGCTATCTCGAAGTATATAAAAACCATCGACGAAAACGCAAAAGTCGTGTTTATCGGACCTTGTACGGCTAAAAAGATGGAAATGGAGCGCGACAGCGTAAGTCCTTACGTTGACGCTGTGCTTACATTTGAAGAATTACAAGCACTTTTCGACAGTCTTGACGAAGACATAACGACGCTTCCCGAGGACGTTTTGGACAACGCGTCTTATTTTGGCAGAATTTTCGCGCGTTCGGGCGGCTTATCCGACGCAGTTAACGAAGCTTTAAAGGAACAAAATATCGATTTCGAAGTCAAACCTTGCGTTTGCGACGGCATCGAGGCTTGTAAAGTCGCCCTTTTGAAGAAGAGTAAGAATCTTCTCGACGCTAACTTTATCGAAGGTATGGCTTGTATCGGCGGTTGTATCGGCGGTGCGGGTTGTTTAACTCACGGCGAAAAGAACAAAGCCGAGGTCGATAAGTACGGTAGAGAAGCTTACGAAAAATCCATTAAAGACGCTACGTCCGTATTGAAAAAACTTTAATTATTTAAATATATTTAGACTATAAACAAGTTTTATAATTTGAGATAAACAAAAGGCAAAACTTTGCTAAGTTTTTAGCGGTTTTGCTTTTTTTGTTAATCGGCTTTAAAATATTTGCAAAAAGATAAAGATTATAGTAAAATTAATTTGTGCAATGTGCACAAACAAGTTACCGAGGATAAATTATGAAAAAATTAGCGGCAATAATTAAAAACATTAAAAATCGCACGGGGCTTGACGTTAACGTCTATTCGGAAGACAAGCGTTGCGTTATTGCGGAAAACTCTAATCCCGTCATTTTAACGGATAATTACGATTTTACGGATGTTTACCGTTCGGAAAAATTTAAAAGAACTTTTTTCAAGTTCAAATATTTGGGAAACGGTTACGTCGGAAGTATTAACGGCATAGACAAAACCAGTGAGAATTACGCATATTTAATAGTGTCGCTTATTGAAAATTACCGAGACGAAACCGAAGGCGTTTCCGATAAGGAAATTCTTAAAAAGATTATTTTAGGCGAAATGTCGCTTAGCGGTATCGAACGTTTCCGTGACGATAAAAAAATTGCCGATAACGAATGTTTTTGTCTTGTAATTTCTTGCGAAAAACAAAAAACTGCGGGCGTTTTCGACTATTTAACGGCAAATAATCTAAGTCAGTATAATTTGATTTGCGAAATAGATTCTCAAACAGTCGGCTATGCGAAAATTAAAGGTAATGCCGAAGAAAAAGTTTCGCCAAAGAATTTTGCAATTGAATTGCATGACGAACTTTTGAAAACTGCGGGTGTGAAAACTTTGATCGGCGTAGGCTGTTACAAAGAAAATCTTTCTAAAATATCTGCTTCGTTTAACGAAGCGACTGCGGCGTTAAAATCAAACGGGTTTTTATATCGCGATTCGGAAGTTCGCTTTTATCGTGATTTTGCAGTCGCAAAGCTATTGGATGAATTGCCTAAAAACAAGTTGAACGAAGTTGTTTCCACGCTTTTATCCGACGAAGGCAAACGCATTTTCGACGATGAAGAAATGCTTTTAACGTCTCGTGTACTAATGGAAAACGATTTGAACATAAGCGAAGCAAGTCGTGCGCTTTTTATGCACAGAAACACGCTTACCTATAGGCTTGATAAAATCGAAAAAGTAACCGATCTCGATATAAGGAAATTTTCAGACGCCGTAATTTTTAGCGTTTTATCTATTTTAAAACGTATTACGGATTGATTTAAATTTATAAAAACTGTCGATAACGGGCTTATAGACAGACTTTTCAATATAAAGGTGTCAAAATATGACTAAAAAAACAAAAAGAATAATTATTGTAATTTGTTCGGTGGCGATTGTTGTCGGAACCTTTTTTTGCGGTTATTTCGTCGGAAGATCGGGTCTGGACGAAGACGTTAGGACGATAAGTTACATCGTCAATATGTATAAAAAATATTACTACGAAAGGTCGGACGATATCGTCGGACTTTTTGAAGACGCGTTGTTTGATAAGTATTCGGACTATTATACAAAGGAAGAATACGACTTGGTTAAAAAGACGGCGAAAGGTCAACGTGAAGGCGTAGGGTTTTCTTATAATAAAATTACAAACGAAATAACTGCCGTTTTAGGTAATTCTCCCGCAAAAAAAGCAGGGCTTAAAACGGGCGGTATTATAGTGGGAATAGGAAAAGCGGAAACTGAAGTTGTTAACGTTACCGACGAAAACACCGTCGATATGTTGCTTGGCGAAATACCCGTTAACACGGATTTTGTTTTTAGAGTTAAATACGGCGACATCGTAAAGGATTTTACCATGCAAAAAAGAGAGTACACTCAAACTTTTGTTTCCTACTACGACGAAACGGGTGAGTATGGGTTTACCGATACCGATAACGGCATCGGTTTTGAATGGCTTTCCGATAACGTGGATTTTCCTATCGGCGAAAAAAGTAAAACGGCGGTCCTTGTTTATAGCGGATTTTCGGGCAATTCAAACGGTATCGAAGGTTCAAAAAAACAGTTTGAAATCGCAATGTCAAGGTTCAAAAGTACGGGTAAAACTTGCCTTATACTCGATTTAAGGGATAACGGCGGCGGTTATATGAGTATTTTAGAATCGGTTTCCGCTCACCTTATTTGCGCAGAAAACGGAAGCAAACAACTTGTGTCTTACGCAAAATATAACGACGGAAAGGTTAGTCATTTTTATAGCGATAAGGTAGATTATCACGATTATAATTTTGAAAAAATAATAGTTTTGGCAAACGAAAACAGCGCCTCCGCTTCGGAAGCGCTTATGGGCGCGATATTGGATTACGACGAAAATAAAATCGTAAACGTTATTTTGGAAGCAAGTTTCGTTGGCGGAGAAAAAGTCTATAAAACCTACGGAAAGGGGATAATGCAGTCGACTTACGAAAGGTTGTCGGGCGAAGCCATAAAACTTACGACCGCAAAAATTTATTGGCCCAAAACGGATATTTCCATACACGGCGTAGGGCTTACGTCTACGCTTGACGAAAGAATTTTGAACGAATCGGAAAACGGCGCCTTTTACGATGCGTTATCGCTTTCAAAATAGGTGTTGATAGAATAATAAATATCGTTATCCGCAAACGACGAAATAAAGTCATTTGCGGTTTTACTTTCATTAAAAGTCGCGCTATAGGTCGGTTTTTCGCTATTATTTGTAAAAACTTTATCACTATTTTCTCCGTTTAAATCGCTTTTCAAACGTTTGCTTAAAATAATCGGTAAAAGAACGGGTATGATCGTGGGTAAAACGTCTTTAAAGGATAATTGACCTTTAAAAAGAGGCGGAAGAATTTTGCAAATACTCGATAAATTTTTGGCGTCAACGTTTAAAATAAGGGCAATCGGCGATAGAACTTCTTCGTCGATTTCTTCTAAAAAGTCAAGTGCACCGCTTGAAAAAATATCTTTTAGCCAAGATAAAATTCGGTTAAAATCCATAATACAACCTTTTGTTAACATTATATGCTAATTCGGACATAAAATATTTGTAAGGAGCATCGAACGTGAAATTTTCTGATTACAAAAAGGCGAGGAACAATAATTCGGATAGCGAGAACTTGCAAATCGACGAAAAATCTGCTAAAGCACTGCAAAATTTTTTACGCGGCTATGAAGGCAAGTCTAAGTCAGATATAGTGTCCGAAATAGTAAAAGTCGCCGAAAAAAACAGGAAAGAAGGTAAACTTACCGATAAAGATCTCGACAATTTTGCGGCAACGCTGTCGCCGATGCTTAACGCCGAACAAAAAAGCGAACTAAACAAGATAATTTCACGTCTTAAAACACAATGATATGGCATCGGGCAGCACTTGTAAGAAGTAATCGATTTCCGCTTCGGTGTTATAAGGCGATAAAGAAACGCGCACAAGTCCGTTTTCGCGTGTGCCAAGGTGGTTATGTATTAGCGGCGCGCAGTGAAATCCGCCGCGTACGCATATACCGTAGTTTTTGTTTAAAACTTCGCTAACTAAGACTGACGGTTGGTTTAAAACTTCGAAAGAAACTATTCCGTAAATGTTTACAGGTGAGTATAATTTTACTTTATCGATATTCGAAAGTCCGCCTATAAGTCGATTAACAAGGTTTTTTAGTCGATTATTATGGTATTGTCTGTTTTCAAAAGCGAATTTTGCACCGTAATAAAGAGAAACTATCGACGGATAGTTTTGGGTGCCTGCTTCTAAAAGTTCGGGATAGCAAGACGGGATTTTTTCAAAAGTTTCCGTGCCGCTTCCGCCGTACGTTAGGGGCGATAATTCGAAGTTTGAATTTATTGCAAGTACGCCTATGCCTTGCATTGCGTAAAGCCCTTTATGCCCCGCGAAAGCAATCGACGAAATTCCGTCTCTTTTCATATCGAAGTTTTGTCCGCCCGCTTGCGCTCCGTCAACGAAAAACGGGATTTTTTCGTTGAGCGTTCTACCGACCTCTTCGTATTGATTTTTTACGCCCGTAACGTTAGAAACCGCGTTCATAATTACAAATGCAGTCTTTTCGTTAACGAGATTTATAACCTCATGCGCGTTTACGACGCCGCCTTCGTCGGGCTTTGCGTACCGGATAGTCAAATTATTAATTTCCGCAAGTCGATATAACGGACGCAAAACGCTGTTGTGTTCGGTTAGTGTGGTGACGATTTCACTTCCGCAAAGTTTTGTTCCGAAGATCATATAGTTTAACGCTTCAGTGCAGTTCTTTGTGAAGATAAGTCTGCCTATATGCCCGTTATTAAGGTTATTTGATAATAATTTGCGGCATAAGTAAACGGTTTCTTCGGCTTTAATGGCGTCGTTCGAAATGCTTCTGCCAAGGTTGACGGCACTTTCGTTAATTGCTTTAACGGTGTTTTGTTTTACAATGTCCGGCTTAAATCCGCCCGTCGCGGCGTTATCGAAATATATCATACTAAAGTATATTTTTCAAGTAAAAATTTAATGACATTATATAGATATTTATGACCAAATGTATTGCTGTTTTCAGATCGAAAACCGATTTGTTTACATTTATAAATTATATGAAATACGGCGGAGCGTTTATCGAAACGACCGCTACCCCGAAAGAAGCCCGTATCGGTTGCGGATTGTCCGCTAAGTTTGACGAAAGATTTTATCGCTTGGCGTTAAACGTTTTAGTGACTTACGATTTACCGAGTTTTTTCGGTATTTACAAAATTCAAAACCAAAGCGGAAGAGTTTCAACCGTATTAATTTACCGCTAAACCTTTTTTAAGGGATATTTTAGCCGATTATTCGTAAAAACGATTGTTAAAAGGCGCATTTTATGGTATAATACAAAAAGAAATTATTTTAACTAAGTTAACTGCTAACGGTATAAATCTCGACGGACTTTTAAGTTAAACGCTTTTTGAATAAAAGCGTCGTGATTTTTCTTGTGTGTCGATTGTATTTAATAGGTCGATTTAGGCGTTACCGCATTTGACGTTTTTTGATAGTTAAGCATTACGTTTTGGTGTAAAATGGACAAGCAGCATGCGGACAAAATAATAGATATACTTGGTAAGACTTATCCCGACGCCGAAACGGCGCTCGATTATAATTCGGAATACGAATTATTAATTGCGGTTATTCTTTCGGCGCAATGTACGGATAAGCGGGTTAATATCGTTACTAAGGAACTTTTTAAAGAATACAACACGCCGCAAAAAATGATAACGCTTTCGCAAGAAGACCTTGAAAAGTATATTCACAGTTGTGGTTTTTACCACGCTAAAGCCCGCCATATTTTGTCGGCAAGCAACGATATAATCGATAAGTTCGACGGGAAAGTTCCTAAAAGTGTGGAAGAACTTCAAACGCTTGCCGGTGTCGGCAGAAAGACTGCGAACGTAGTTTATTCGGTCGGATTTAACGGACAAGCAATAGCGGTTGATACTCACGTCTTTCGTGTTTCCAATAGGCTCGGTTTGGTCTCGGCGAAAGATCCTTACCATACCGAAATGCAGTTAAACGAAGTTATCGATAAAAATATGTGGCGTCACGCTCATCATTTTTTAATACACCACGGAAGAAATACTTGTCATTCTCGCAAGCCCGATTGTCTTAATTGTACGCTAAAAGATTTGTGCAAGTTTTACAAAGAAAATAATTCAAATAATTCGGAAGAATAGTTATGTTTGTTGATAAAGAAAATATTATTATAAAAGCAGGTAACGGCGGCGACGGCGCTACGTCGTTTATTCATTACAAAGGCGTTACGAACGGTGGTCCCGACGGCGGCGACGGCGGCGACGGCGGCGACGTGTATATTGTCGGCGATAAAAGAAAATCGAGCCTTATAGATTTTTACTACAAAAAGAAGTACTTTGCGGGGAACGGAACAAAAGGCGGACCTAAAAAGTGCTACGGAAAGAAAGGCGAAGACATTGAAATTGTCGTTCCGCTCGGCACAGTGGTTAAAGATAGGTCTACCGGTAACATCGTATGCGATATTTTTTACGACGGCGAAAGAAAATTGATTTTAGAAGGCGGTAAAGGCGGCAAAGGTAACGTTAAGTTCTGTACTTCCACGCGCCATGCGCCTCATTTTTCGCAAAAAGGCGTCACGACCGAGCCCGTAAGGCTTGTTTTGGAACTTAAAACGATTGCCGACGTGGGGTTGTTGGGATTTCCGAGCGTTGGCAAATCAACGTTTCTTTCGAAAATTTCGGGTGCGAAGCCTAAAATCGCGGCATATCATTTTACTACGCTTTCGCCCAATCTCGGTGTTGTAAATCATTACGACGACAGTTTTGTCGTTGCCGATATTCCCGGACTTATCGAAGGCGCAAGCGAGGGTGCCGGTTTAGGTCATGAATTTCTACGCCATATCGAAAGGACAAGAATGCTTGTTCACATCGTCGATATTTCAGGTATGGAGGGTCGTGATCCCATCGATGACTTTTTAAAACTTAATGCCGAACTTAAATCCTACGACGAAGAAGTCGCTAACTTAAAACAGATAGTCGCGCTTAACAAAACGGATGTTTTCGGTGCCGAAGAAAACTGCAAAAAGTTTGTGAAAAAATTCGGTAAAAAGTATAAAATATTCCCAATATCTGCGATTTCAGCCGAAGGAATAGAAGCGCTTTTAGACGAAGTTTACGAAACTTTAAAGTCGTTACCGCCCGTAAAACCCATCGAACATGAGGAGTTTACTTACGAAAGAAAAGACGAAACGACGTTCTCGATAGAACGCGACGAAGACGGTGCTTTCGTCGTTATCGGGCCGCTTGTCGATCTTTTGTCAAGAAACGTTGTTTTGAACGATATGGACTCGCTTTCCTATATGCAAAAGACGCTTAAGGATAGGGGTGTGTTTAAAGCGCTTAAAAATGCCGGCGTTAACGACGGCGACACGGTCGTTATCGGTGAAGTGGAATTTGATTACGTTGATTAATAAGGAGTTTGTTATATGGAATTTACTTCAAAACAGAGAAGCAATTTAAGAAGTCTTGCACAGTCGATTTTGCCGATTACCCAAATCGGCAAGGGCGGAATTTCTGACGCTATGGTCGAAACGGTTTCTAAAGCGCTCGATAAAAGAGAACTCGTTAAACTTTCCGTTTTGGATAACGCGGAAGACACCGCGCAAAGTTTTTCGCTTTTGCTTGCCGAAAAAACGGGCGCCGACGTCGTTTGCGTTATAGGCAGAAAAATCGTTTTGTATCGTAGAAGTACAAAGCCGGGTGTGGAACATATAGTTTTCTGATTTTAACTAAAAAAGTCCGTCTAATAGCGTCGATAATCGACCTATAGACGGACTTTTTATAAAATAGCACATAAAACAATGATTGTTATAGTTGGGTTCTTTAATATCAACGATGCAATTATTTTGCGGAATTAAGGCGTTTTATAATATGTAAAAAGCCGTCTAAAAATGTCGATAATCGACCTATAGGTGGGCTTTTTAGTTTAAATCAGGTTATTTAAGGACGGAATTTTGCTAAATATGGGCAAAATAATAAATATCAGTACGTAGTTAACGATACTGTTAAAAATTTGCCCCTTAAATATCAGTCTGTAACATACGTACAAATAAAAGCTCGAATACCTGTATCCCGTAAGATTTTCCGTATAGGTTAAAAATGCTTCGCCGAAGCCGAGTTTTTTATTGTAAAGGTAAAAACCGCTCGAATTAATTAAGACGGTGCAGATGAAAAAACTAAGTAAACTAAACAATGCCACTTTGAGGAAAATCATATAAGTTTTTTTACTTTTAAAGGAAAAAATAACTCCGCTTAAAAAAGCAAAAAAGCCCGTCGAAACGCCAACCCAAGGCATATATAACTGTCCCCAAGAATTCACTAAGTACCCGACGAAATCCCCTAAAAAGCAAGATATAAATCCGAACAACGGACCTAAAAACAAACCGCTTATAAAGGAGAAAACTATCGTAAGCGAGTATTGAATATCGAAAATTCTTATTTCGAGAAGCATATTGGATACGACGTTTAAGGCGGTGAAAAGTGCGATAAAAGCAAGTTTTTTGCTTAAGGAAAAATCCTTTAAAAAGGGTGGCGATAAAAATCTTTTCATAAAAAAACCTCTTTGTATAATTTTACAAGAGGTCCGTTTTTATTTTTCGCGCTAAGGGCGTTCAAATCAACACCTTAATTAAGGTATTACAACGGACGCGAAAGGGCACCGCAAGGCTGTCGGATAATTCTGCTTAAGCCTTTTCATCTGCAAACAACGTCCCGTTTTGCAGCACTTAACGCGCGACTTTCTACTCTGCATATAAAGTATTATAGTCAACGTATTGCGTTTGGTCAAGTGATTTTTTAATCCTTTTAAAAATTATTTTAAAATTTTAGTAAAGTCAAAAACCGAAGTTAGCTGTATAAAAACTACCTCGAACAAAAATATCGCGATGCAAACGATTGCAGTAACGAAAAAGTCGGATATCTTACCTACAAAAATGCCGTGCGAAAAATACCCGAAAAGCGTAGCGAGCGCCAAGGAAACGATATAGCCGCAAATTTTTTTAATATAGGTTTTTTTGCTTAGCGTAATTTTCGAAAGCATCGCAAAGTTTAGCGTGCCAGTTAAAACATAACTTAAAAAATAGCCGACTATAAGCGAATATACGTTAAGTTTTTTGGTTAAAAAGCAGACTGAAAGTATCATTGCTGCGGCGCCGATTAGAAAATTTACGAGGGTTGCTTTTTCTTTGTTTAAGGAATTAAGAATGCTGTTTGTAATCATCGTTATACTCATCGGTACCATGATAAATGCCGAAACAGCCAAGTAATGTCCTGCGTTTTCGTTTGCATAAACTATTTTTCCTATTTCGTTACCGCAACATATGAACATAGGAACGATTATCACCGCAATCAGCATCGAATAATCGAAAGCCCTTTCTATCGAATAATTAAGTGTGTCTTTTTGATTTTTATAATAGTTTTCAGATAGTTTTGGGACGATTACGAGCGCTATCGACCCTATTACCGTCGACGGAATAAATAAAAGAGGTAAAGCCATTCCGGAAAGTTCCCCGAACGATTGCATTGCCACGCTTTTGTCTATACCCGCGTCGACTAATCTTGACGGAAGTATTATTGCTATTAACGATCCTAAAAAAGAGGTAAGCGTTCGCATTGCCGTTATCGGCGACGAACTTTTAAGTACGGGTTTCAGTTTGTATATCGGGTTTGTCGGTTTTCCGCTTTTTAAAAGAAAGACGCTTGTTGAAAGTACAAATGAAAAAACGTAAGATATAAGTACGCTTTTCGCCGCGCTTATAGCTTTACCGAACGGCGACGCGGTAAGTTTAATAAGAATGATGCCGACAACGCACATTACGATTTCTTCCAAAAATTCTATAAGCGAGTAAGTGAAGAAATTTTTGTTACCCCAAAAGTAGCCGCGTATAACCGCGTAGACCGAAGTTATAACGACGCCCGGTAAAATTACAAGCAGCAACTCGTAACATCTTTCGTCGGCAAAAATGAATGACAGTTTGTCTTTAAAAAAATATAGAATTAAAGTTACGGGAAGGCTTAATATAAGGCTTGAAAGTATGCCTGCCGAAACCACGTCTTTTTCTCCTTTAAGGTTCCCGCTTGCCCGTTCTTTTACCATAAGTCGCGAAACGGTTATAGGTATTCCGCTTGCCGAGAGCGTAACCAACACGCCGACGACAGACAAAGTTACTTGATAAATGCCGATGAATTCCGCAGTAAGATTACGCGATAAAAATATGCGATACAAAAATCCTACGCACCTTTCCGCGCATGAAAATATCGTGACCAACGCCACTGTTTTTATTGTTCTGTTAATAAGGTCACCTCGAAAAATAGCATAAAAACGCTTCTTGTTAAATATATTCAAAATATGGCAAACTTATTATTTTCAAGCGACAATTTATCGTCTTATGTTTTTTTCGTTGACAACGAATCGCTTTGTTCGATTTCCGAAATAACTGATGTCCCCGTTTTCGATATTATTAGAGATAACAATTTAAAAGGGGAACTTATAAAAAACACTGTGCTCGTTATAAATAAGGTTTCGAAAACCAAAACTCTTTATCCCGAAGACTTTTCCGATAAAGAATACATAAACGATTTAAAAACTTATAACGGCGTTGACTATTTGTTTCCGTTTATGAAAATCAAACTGCCGTAAAAAACAGTAAAAGTCTGTCTATAGGTCGATTATCGCTTGTTTTTTAAAAAATAAAAACAAAAAAATCAAATAGGATTTAAAATTGTTTTGCAATAATTAATTTATATGTTACAATACATAAAAATAAATATGTGGTGACGTATGAAATATAAATTAATAGTTTTCGATATGGACGGAACGATTTTAGATACTCTCGACGATTTAAAAAATTCTGTAAATTACGCTTTGGAAAAGTGCGGATATCCTTTGCGGACTAAAGACGAAATACGCGGCTTTGTCGGTAACGGTATTCCCAAACTTATCGAAAGGGCTGCTCCGGATTTTTTAAATAAGGAAGAAAAAAAAGTTGTCTACGATATTTTTACCGAACATTACAAAATTCATTGCAAAGATAAAACTTGTCCTTACGACGGAATTAAAGATGCGATTTCGACCATAAAAAACAGCGGAATGAAAACTTGCGTCGTTTCAAACAAGGACGATTACGCCGTTAAAGAATTATCCGAACTTTACTTTGGCGATCTTTTTGATTTTTCGCTCGGCAGAAAGGACGGCGTTGATAAAAAACCTTCGCCAGACATGGTTAACTTGGCATTAAAGTTTTTTGACGTAAACAAAAAAGACGCGGTGTATATTGGCGACTCCGACGTCGATTATCAAACGGCGGAAAATTCCGGGCTTCCTTTTATTGGCGTTTCGTGGGGGTTTAAAGGACGTGAATTTTTGAAAAATCTCGGTGCCGAAATTATAGCGGATACCGCCGACGAACTAATTTGCGAATTATTAAAAAACTAAGAATATTTCGCATTTTAAAATCACGATAATAGGCGAAAAAACGGTACAACATATAATATATAGTCAAGCAAAAAGCAATCCGCTTTACTCGATTTTTTTGAGTAAAGCGGATTTTTTTGTAAAAATTATGCGTAAACGCTTGACAATTTTACTTTGATGTATATAATAGTAGATAGCAAAATATGTTTTTGTCTTGATAGAAACAAAATGGTGATGCAATGAGTGATGACGTTCTTTTGAGCGCTTTAGCGGACAAGTCGAGGCTGCGCATTTTGGCGTCGCTTACCGAAAGACCTAAATTCGTTGAGGAACTCAGTTTAGAACTTAATATTTCCGTTTCGACGGTCAGTTTTCATTTGAAGAAACTGCTGACCGCCAATCTTGTCGTTGCTAAAAAAGAACAGTATTATCAAATTTTTTCCATATCGTCTAAAGTCTTGACGGAGGATTTATCGCGGCTGTTAAAAACGGCACTTCCCGATAAGGACGTTTTTAAAAACGCAGTAAAACGAGAATGTTTTAAGGACGGAAGAATTGAACAACTTCCCGTTCAAATTAACAAACGTAAAGCCGTTTATAAAATCATTGCCGACGAATTTAATCAAAGTCGCGCCTATACGGAAGGGGAAGCGTCGCTTCTTATAGCCGAAAAATGTGAAGATTTTATGACCGCTAAAAAGGAAATGCTCGAGTTCGGCTACATCAAACGACGAAAAGGAAAAATCGTAAAAGTGCCGCTATAGGTCGATTATCGGACAATTTTTGAGCTATAAAAATAATGAAAAACATATAAATCAGTAAAAATAAATTATAAAAATCAACTTTAAACCTTTGTAGGAGGAATTTCATATGCAAAACAATGCGTATTCTGCCGAGAAGATAAAAATTCTCGAAGGATTAGAAGCCGTTAGGTTAAGACCGGGTATGTACATCGGCGGAACAAACGTAAAAGGGCTTCATCATATTTTATGGGAGATCGTTGACAACTCCATCGACGAAGTGTCGAACGGTTACGGCGATACCGTCCTTGTCGTTTTATATCCCGACGGCAGCGTTTCCGTTGAAGATAACGGAAGAGGTATCCCTACCGATATTCACCCCAAAGCCAAAGTTTCGGGCGTTGAAGTCGTATTTACCCATCTTCACGCCGGCGGTAAATTCGACAACGACAACTATAGTTATTCGGGCGGCTTGCATGGCGTAGGCGCATCGGTAACCAACGCTTTGTCCGAATGGCTTAAAGTTGAAGTTTTTAAAAAGACGATATTTAAAATCGACTTCAAAAGTTACGTGGACAAAAAGACGGGTAAAATATACGCGGGCGTTCCAACCGGACCTCTTGTCGATACGAAAGTCGCGACTAAAAAGCACGGCACGTTGGTACGCTTTAAACCCGACGCCACGATGTTCGAATCGGTTGATTTTAACGCCGACGTAATTTTAAGACGTTTAAGGGAACTTGCTTTTTTGAATAAGGGCATAAAACTTAAATTTATAGATAACCGCGGAAAAACGCCGGAAGAGCATTCTTTTTGTTATGAAGGCGGTATTTACGATTACGTAAAATACTTAAACGAAGGCAACAGCGTGCTTATCGACAGTCCTATATACGCTTGTTCGGAATACGACATCGGCGACAAAAACGAAAAGATGAAAATCGAGTTTGCCATTCAGCATACCGACGGTTACAACGAAACAATTTTGTCTTTCGTTAACAATATCCCGACGGCTGAAGGCGGCAAACACGAAGAAGGTTTTAAGTCGGGGCTTACGAAAGCATTCAACGAATACGCGCGCACTCACGGTCAGTTGAAAGATAAAGACGAAAACTTTTTGGGCGAGGACTTCAGAAAGGGCATGACGGCAATTATTTCCGTTAAAATGAAAAACGCTCAGTTCGAAGGTCAAACAAAATCGAAGCTCGGTAACCCCGAAGCCAAGAATGCCCTTGACAGCGTTACTTATGCCGAACTCGGTAAGGTAATGAAAAACAAAAAGCAGTTTGCCGATTTCGATAAAATCATTCAAAAGGCAATCGAAGAAGCTAAAGTTAGAAAGGCTATAAAACACGCAAAAGACATTGCAAGGGCAAAAACTTCCGCAGACAGAACTAAATTAGTCGGTAAACTTGCCGACTGTTCGTCACGCAAAGCCGCGCTTAACGAAGTCTTTATAGTAGAAGGCGATTCGGCAGGCGGTAGCGCGAAGCAAGGTAGGGACAGACAGTATCAAGCAATACTTCCTTTAAGGGGTAAGCCTTTAAACGCGGAAAAAAAGCGTATCGAAAAAATTCTCGAAAACGAAGAAATCAGAACAATAATCAGTGCGCTCGGCACGGGCATCGGCGACGATTTTAAAATGAAAGATTTAAACTATGATAAAGTTATTATTTTATCGGACGCCGACCAAGACGGCGCGCATATCAGGGCGATACTTCTTACGTTTTTCTATCGCTATATGAAGCCGCTTATTCAAGAAGGGCACGTTTATATCGGTATGCCGCCTTTATATAAGATTTACAAAAAAGACGTCGTGGAGTACGCTTACGACGATAAAGAATTAAAAAAGAAAATAGAAATCGTCGGCAGGGGGTATTCCTTGCAACGCTATAAAGGTCTTGGCGAAATGAACCCCCATCAGCTTTGGGAAACTACGATGAATCCGAAAACAAGAATGTTGATGCGCGTTACCTTAGACGATATTGCCGAAGCCGAAAGACTTATTCCTATACTTATGGGGAGCGAGTCCGAGGGTAGAAAAGCCTATATTCAAAACTATGCCGACTTTAACAAAGAAGACAGTTTTGAAATGCGCAAAGAAGTTTAAAAGTCGGTCTATAGGTCGATTATTAAACATTTTGAGGTGAAAAATGGACTTAGTTGGAAATGAAAAGAATATAATTAACAACGCCTTTGAAGACGTATTGCATAATTCGATGATGCCTTATGCCGAATACGTAATTTTAGACAGGGCTATACCGAGAGTCGAAGACGGACTCAAACCCGTTCAAAGAAGAATTATTTATTCGATGTACGAGAACGGCATATTCCCCGACAAAGATTATAAAAAAAGTGCGAGGGTAGTCGGTGAAGTTTTAGGTAAATACCACCCCCACGGCGACACTTCCGTTTACGACGCTATGGTAAGACTTGCCCAGCCCTACAACATGCGTATGACGCTTGTTAACGGACAAGGTAACTTCGGCTCGGTCGACGGCGATCCCGCGGCGGCAATGCGTTATACAGAAGTCAAGATGCAACCTTTGGCGTTGGAACTTGTAAAGGATATCGAAAAAGACACCATTAAATGGAATTTAAACTTCGACGATTCATTAAAAGAACCCGACGTTTTGCCAAGTCATTATCCGAATCTTTTGGTGAACGGCGCAACGGGTATCGCGGTAGGTCTTGCAACTAATATTCCGCCGCACAATCTCGGCGAAGTAATCGACGGTGCTTGCGCGTACATCGAAAACCCGAAAATTTCTCTTGAAGAAATGATGAAAATCGTTCCCGGTCCCGATTTTCCGACGGGCGGTTACGTAATAGCCGGGGATGAACTTAAAAAAGCCTACTCTACGGGTAAAGGCAAAATAATAATGCGCGCTAAACTTCATATCGAAGAAAGCGACAAGGGCGTAAAATCTATCGTTATAACGGAAATCCCGTATACCGTCAACAAAGCCGAAATGCTTAGAAAGATTGACGAAATGTGTTCCGACGGCGATGATAAGCGTAAAAAACAAGTGCTTGCCGACAATATCGCATCGGTTGCCGACGAATCGGACAGAAACGGTATGCGTGCGGTTATAAGACTGAAAAAGGAAGCAAACGTCGAAAAAACCTTGGAAGCTTTATTTAAATATTCTGACCTGCAAATATCTTTCGGCATCAATATGGTCGTGATCGCAGAAGGCAAGCCGCAGCAACTCGGGCTTTTGGACGTTTACCGTTATTACACCGAATTCCAAAGAAACGTAATTTTAAGGCGTACTAAGTTCGACCTTGAAAAAGCAAAAGAACGCGCTCATATTTTGGAAGGTTTGATTATTGCCGTTACTAATATCGATGAAGTAATCAGAATCATAAAAACCTCGCAAGACACGGCTACGGCGCGCGCAAATTTGAGAAAGGCTTTCGATTTGAGTGAAAAACAGGCTAACGCAATACTCGATTTAAGGCTTGCAAGGCTTACTAAACTCGAAGTCAATAACTTAAAAGACGAACTTAAGAGATTAAAAGAACTTATTAAGGAATACGAAGCTATTATCGCAAGCAAGAAAAAGCAGTTTGACGTCGTCGTTAGGGAATTGAACGAAGTACGTAGAAAATACGCCGACGACAGAAGAACGCATATCGTCGAAACGGCGGATAAGATTGTCGTTAAGGTAGGCGAAGACAAAGCCCCCGTCGAAAACTTCGTGATAGGCGTTAACGAACTCGGTAAATTAAGAAAAATTAAACCTTCTCAATTTAAACGTATTACGGAAAACGCTAAACCTACTTTGCGCGACGTATTCGTTACCCACGTAAAAGCGACGACCGAAGAACAAGTTTACGCCTTTACCAATCTCGGTAACTGTTTCAAAATCGACGTCGAAGTAATGCCCGAATCCAAAGGCAGTATGATTGAAGGACTGAAACTCGAAGATATGTTCCGTCAAGCCAAACCTAACGAAAAGGCGGTAGGGCTTTACGCCGTCAAGGGCGTAGAAGTCCCCGAGGGAAGATTGGTTTTCGTTACCAAGGAAGGTATGATTAAGGTTACGCCGTGGCAAGAATACACCGTCTTGAAAGGTTATTATCAGGCAATGAAGATTAAAGACGGCGACGAAATAATTACCGTCGAACAGGAAAATCCTCAAGCGACTATGCTTTATATAACCAAAAAAGGTATGACGCTTAACATGCTTTACGACGGGCTTCCCGAACAATTAAGAGTAGCGGGCGGCGTAAAGGGCATAGGTTTGTACGAAGGCGACGAAGTAATTTACGCCACGCAGATAACCGAAAAGAAAAAAGTAGCGATAGGCGCGTCTAACGGCTTGTTTAAGACGGTAGAATGCGACGATATTAAAAAATTAATCAAAACGAGAAAGGGCGTAATGATTACAGACCTTGGCGATAAAAAGTTCGGCGAAATCGTTTTGAGTGCAAAAGTTTTAGACGAAAATATAAAAGGCGTTTATATTCTCGACAGAATGTCGCAAGAATTCTATGTTGAAATTTCGGCTGTACAAAAAGACGTGCGCGAATCTAAAGGCAAAGTCCTTAAGGGCGTTGGTAATTGTCAACCGGATAAGATAATTTTCTTTTAAGATTTTGTAAAGTATATTAAAAACCAAATTTTAATTAAAAGCAGCGAAAGTCGGGCAATAGGTCGGTTATCGCTGCTTTTTTACTTTTTGTGAAATTTAAAATCGGTAAAAACATTCAAAAAATGAATTAAACGGGTTGTTTTTCGTTGACGGACGAAAGATAAAAGTATATAATTATATAAAAACTTTTGATTTCGGTGAGGACATGCATTTTAAGATTTCGCTTGCGGGGGATTTGGGAAGCGGTAAAAGCACCGTCGCTAAAATTTTAAAAGACAAGATGAATGCGGATATAGTTTCAGCGGGGAATATCTATCGCCAAATCGCGTCTCAACTCAATCTTACTGTCGAACAGTTTAACATTAACAACGAAAAAGACAAAAAGTACGATACTCTCGTTGACGATATGCTAAAGTCTTACGACGATAAAACGGGCGACTATATTTTTGATTCGCGGCTTGCGTTTCATTTCGTTCCGTCTGCCGTAAGTTTTTATCTTAAAACCGATAAGGAAGTTGCCGCTCATCGCGTTTTCGACGCTAATAGACAGGATGAGCATTTTAGTTCGGTCGAAGAAACCGAAAAAAGTCTCGATTCACGCAGGGCGAGCGAGCGCCGCCGTTATTTAGACTATTACGGCGTTGATATCATGGATATGAATAACTATGATTTCGTTATCGACACTAACGAGATTTCGCCCGAAGACGTTGCCGAAGAGATTTATAATTGCTGGCTAAAAAAGTCTTCGAAGTAAAAAAGTTTTTTATAGTTTTTAAAAAAAGTAGGGCTATAAGCCCGTTATCAATAAATTGAGAGGTGGATTTATGCATTGGGCAGAAAAACTTGCCGAAGATATTATCGCAAGAAACCCTAATAAAGAAGAATACGTTTGCGCTGCTGGTATAAGCCCGTCGGGATCGGTACACATCGGTAACTTCCGCGACGTTGCTACGAGTTTTTACGTTGTCGAAGCTTTAAAAAGAAAAGGCAAAAAAGCACGTCTTTTGTTTTCTTGGGACGAGTTTGACAGATTAAGAAAAGTTCCGTCAAACATCGCCGCCATCGACGAAAATTTCGGACAATATATAGGTATGCCGTACGCTTTCATTCCCGATCCGCACGGTAAAAAATCGTCTTACGCCGAATATAACGAAAAGGAATTCGAAGAATCTTTAAAGGAACTCGATATTCACCCCGATTACCGTTATCAAGCCAAGGAATATACTTCGGGCAGATACGTTGACGGTATAATTTTGGCTATTCAAAAGCGATTTGAAATTTACGACATCTTAATGAAATATAAAACTCAAGACGCCGACGAAGGTGAAAGAGATAAATATTTCCCCCTAAACGTTTATTGCGATAAGTGTCATACCGACTTTACCGAAGTTTTGTCTTGCTCCGACGACGGTGAGGAAATCACTTTCCGTTGTAAAAAATGCGGCGAAACCAAGACGGTAAAGGTTAGGGAATATCACCTTATCAAACTCGTTTGGAAGGTGGACTGGCCTATGCGTTGGGGTGTTGAAGGCGTTGACTTCGAACCCGGCGGAATCGACCATGCTTCCGCAAGCGGTTCTTACGTCGTTGCTTGCGACGTCGCTAAAAACGTTTTAGGCGTTGAACCCCCTTTATTCCACGGTTACGGTTGGCTTTCGATAGCGGGGCTCGGCGATATGCACTCCTCTACGGGTAACAACATTACGCCTGCGGCTGTTTTAAAGGTTTACGAACCCGATATGATTCGTTGGCTTTTCGCCAAATATGAACCTAAAGCACCGTTTTCCTTTAACTTTGACGATACGATTATCCGTCATTACAGCGAATTCGACAAAGGCGTGGACGCTTATAAAAACGGAGAAGCCGACGAGTTTTATGCTTCGGTATTCGATATGGCTTTAATCCACGGTAAAGATACGCGCTCCAAAGTACCGTTCGGCGTTTTGGCAAGCGTTGCTACCGTAGTCGACTTTAAACCCGAACCGGTAAGAGAACTTTTGAAGAAACTCGATATCGAGTTTACTAAGGAAGACGAAGAAAGACTTTTAAGGGTTAAAAATTGGATTGCCGAGCATCAACCCTCAAAGATGTACAAACTTTTAACCGAAAAGAATACCGAATTTTATCAAACTTTGGACGAAGATAAAAAACAAGCGGTTAAAAAATTACACGACTACATCGAATCGCAAGAAGATTTAAAGGAAAAGGACGTTCAGCAATTTATTTATTCGATAATAAATAATCCCGAACTTTCCAAAAAGGAAAATATGGCTATTCAACAGCAATATTTTAAAGCCTTTTACAATCTTTTAATCGGACAGGACGCAGGTCCGCGTCTTTACTTGTTCCTTGCGGCAGTGGATAAAAACGAATATAACTTCTTGTTGGATTTTTAATTTCAAAACTTATATAATGCGCCGCCTATAGGTCGATAATCGACCTATAGGCGGCTTTTTTGTCCTAAGACGCAAAAAAAAGCGTGTAAAAAAACGTTGCGAAAAGAGTAGTCGACGAAAGATAAAAATTTGTTTTCGAAAACAAAAAGAATAGTTGCCAAAATAAAAACACGACAAAAAATCAACAAATAATACAAAAACAGTTATAAACGGCGGCGTGAAAACATTTTATAATATATACGTTATGGAAGTCTATATAGAATACGTCGTTCTCGACAACTTAATAATGGATTATCTTCTTTTAAAACAGACGGCTGTTTTGCTAAAAGAAAAATTTAGTAAACTTAACGTGTTTTTCGGCGCATTGGCGGGAACTTTCGGTGCCGTAATACTACCGCTTTTTTCAATAAAAAAAGAATATTTGTTTTTGTTAAAAGTTTGTCTCGGCGCGTTTATGTGTTTTATAGCGGTAAAGCACCTAAACTTTAAGGGTTACCTAAAATATTTTAACGTATTTTTGCTTATGACTTTTGTGTGCGGCGGAGCGGTAATCGGCGTTTTTTATCTTTTAGGAATAAGCCTTACCGACTACGGCGGCACTAAATCCTACCTATTACCGGTCGGCGTAAGCGTTTTGTGTGGCTACTTACTTGTAAAAATTACGAAATTCGCCGTAAAAAAGACGATAGATAGTATCATAACGGACAGATACCGTTATAAATGTCTTATTAAGTGCGGACAAGTCGCGTTAAAAGTGGATGGGTATTTCGATAGCGGCAACTTGCTATACGATACGAAAACGGGACTCCCCGTGGCGCTTTGCAAAAAAAGTGTAATTGAAAAATTAAAGAAGCGTGGCGCAGTTTTTTTGCGGACGAGCGAAATGGATTTTTCTACCGTTTTAAACGGCGGAAAACTTAAACTTTACGAAATAGATTGTATTCTTATAGAGCTCGGAAATACTAATAAAAGGACTTGTTGTATGCTCGGCGAAGTATCTGACGACAGTTTTAAAGAGCAACTTTTATTAGGCGCGTATATGTTGTAAAAATGAGGCTATAAGCCAGTTATCGAATATTTTTGAGGTGAAATATGGGAATAATCGCTTTTATAAAAAGACTGTTTTCAAAGATTTTCGGCAAGAAGCAAAAAGTGCATTATTTAAGTTACGGCGAAGCCCTTCCTTCGCCTTTATCGACGTGCGACGAGCAATTAATGCTTTTAAAACTCGTAGACGGCGACGAAGATGCAAAAAAGCAACTTATCGAACATAATTTGCGCTTAGTGGTGTACATAGCAAGAAAGTTCGACAATACGGGAATCGATTTGGACGATTTAATATCGATAGGCACAATAGGGCTTATAAAAGCGATAAATTCCTTCAATTTAGATAAAAAAATTAAACTTGCGACTTTCGCTTCGAGGTGTATAGAGAATGAAATTCTTATGTACTTAAGAAGAATTTCGAAGACAAAGGGCGAAGTTTCTTTCGACGAGCCTTTAAACGTCGATTGGGAAGGTAACGAACTGCTTTTGTCGGATATCCTCGGCACCGATAACGACGGTGTGACAAGGCAGTTGGAAGCCAATTGCGAAAGGCAAATTTTATACGACGCTTTACAAAAACTTAATAAGCGTGAGAAAGAAATTATGGTTTTAAGATTCGGACTTAAAGACGATAAAGAACTTACCCAAAAGGAAGTAGCCGACCTTTTGGGTATTTCGCAAAGTTACATTTCTCGCCTCGAAAAGAAAATAGTGATAAAACTGCGTAAGGAAATATCTCGCGCCGAAGCCGAATAAATATTGTTTCATTGTATTTATCACGCCGAAATAAAAACTTTCGTCCGCATAAAAACAAGTGTAGTACGTCTAAATTCGATAATAATCTTGCGAAACGTCAAAATATTTATCCCGTAACGCTTTACTGACTTAAATAAGTCGAAAAAATTCAAGATTACGATTGACAAGCGCGTAAATTGGTGGTACAATAAACACGGTTTTAATCGGGGGCGCTTTCTAACGTGCGCATAAGAACCCTATGCGACCTGTTGCGCATTCTCGTTGCACGCTCGTCGTGATTTTGATAGGATTGTAAAATTTATCTGCGCTGCTTGCCGATGCGGTTTACCGACATAGTTTACCGATGCGAAAGTATTTCTATTAAAATCGCGTTGAAGATTACCGAGCATCGGTTGTTTTACGGTAAAAAGTCTACAGTCGTAAACCAATGATAAAAAGCACTTAAATAAAAAAGCGCTCAAATAAATATGATAACCTGAAAAGTTTTCGTTTAAAAAAGCGGCGGCGAAAAAGGCGAAAGACTTAAACGTCGAAAGACTAAAAAGAAAAACTAAAAACTTTTTCAAGCGGGGGACTGTAAAAATATAATGAAGATTATTCTAAAGGGTGACGTTTGTTATCAAACTTGTCCCCGAAGTTTTGTTGCGGTAAAATCGGGCTACATAGTCGTTACCGACGGAAAAATTTCAAAAGTATCTCGTGATTTTCCCGCGGAATACAAAGATTACGAACTTATAGATTATAGCGGAAAGTTAATCGTTCCCGGTCTTATAGACCTACATATGCACGCTTCGCAAAACGAGTTCAGGGGAACTTGTATGGACGACGAGCTTATCGATTGGCTTAACGGATGCGCTTTTCCGGAAGAAGCAAAGTTTTCAAATATCGATTACGCCGACAAAGCCTATACGGTTTTTACAGACGAACTTGTAAAAAGTGCCACGACGCGCGCGATAATATTCGGTACGCTTCATAAAGACGCGACGCTTTTACTGATGGATAAACTTGAACAAAGCGGACTTATCGCTTACGTCGGAAAGGTTAATATGGACAGAAACTGTCCCGAATATTTATGTGAAAAAGATATAGATAAAGCCGAGTCCGATACTATCGACTTTTTGAACTCGGCAAAAAGATTTACAAACGTTCATCCCGTATTGACGCCCCGTTTTACGCCCGCTTGCAGCGATGAAATGTTTGCTCGCCTTGAAAAATTACAATGTGAGTATAACGTACCCGTTCAGTCCCATTTATCGGAAAATCTCGACGAGATTTCACTTGTAAAGTCGCTCAGACCTGACTGCGATTGTTACGGCAAAACTTACGACGATTACGGGCTTTTCGGCAAAAACAAGAAAGGCGAAAGTTACAAAACGGTAATGGCGCACTGCGTGTGGTCGGAAAAAGTCGAGCGCGATTTAATAAAGAAAAACGGTGTGTTTATCGCCCATTCGCCCTTGTCTAATCTAAATCTTTCGTCGGGTATCGCGCCCATAAGGACTTTTTTGGACGAAGGTTTGAAAGTTGCGCTCGCTACGGACGTTGCGGGCGGAAACACCAAGTCGATGTTCAGCGTCATAGTCGCGTGCGTGCAAGTGTCTAAAATGTATTGGCGGCTTGTCGACGAAAAGCGTAAGCCTGTTACTTTTGCCGAAGCTTTTTATATGGCGACAAAAGTCGGGGGGGAATTTTTCGGCAAAGTCGGAACTTTTAAAGAAGGTTACGACGCGGATATTTTGGTCCTCGACGATAAAAGTTTCGCGCCGTTAGACGATGCCGTGCCGATAGAAAAGCGGCTTGAAAGGTTTGCCTATTTAAACGGTGATCTTCGTCAAGGCGGAATAGCGGCAAAATTTGTTCGCGGCGAAAAAGTTGTATAAAAAGCCATTGGGCGGTTTTATAAAGCCGGTTGTTTTTTGTTTGAGTAGCGATTAAAAAAATGTTGAAAAACGTAACTTTTTTATAAAAAATTTCAAAAAAATTCAAAAAGTTTTGTCGATAACTTTTCTTTGCTTAATTACTTTTAATTCGACAAAATTTAGAACAAATTTTCTAAAATTTGCTAAAATTTACTAAAATATTAAAATAAAAAATAAATTTCACAAAAAAAATTCGATAATTTTCCGAATAACTGTTGAAATTGTAAAAGTTTTGTGTTAGAATAGTACGCAGAGGGATAGTAGTCGTATTGTGATTGTTGCTTTTTACGCTTGTGTAAAAGTCGCAAAAATCAAAAAATGCGTCAATGCGTTCCTCGGTGTGTTGTCGTAGGTTTACCATCAGCGGAAGGCTTATGAAATTCGTTTAAACTGTTTTAAAAGGCGGAAGTAACGCCGCATCGGAACGTTTAACGCGATAAAACCTTCGAGGTTGTTTCGCCAAACGATAAAACGCACCGTATCGTAACGAGGAGCACTATGTACACTAGCTATTTATTATTGAATAAACTTAAAAGCGTGGACGTTGCCTTTTTCCTTATTTGTCTGGGAATTGCGGCGGCGGCTGTCGCGATATATTTTCTCATTCCGATTTTCAATAAATCGCAATATGAAGAAAGACGTAACAATTTAAGAAAACGCGAGGCTGCGTTTAAGCACGGTCGTACCGATTACAATGCAAACGGTACGATGATTTACCGCCCCGAAGACGGAGAGGAAGTTCAAAGGGAGGCGACGCAAGGTTGCTGCCCTACGACAGACGAAGCCGCGCAAGACGTGTCGGTTTCGGAAGTAACTGAGAGGGCGGAAGATTAAGCAATGACAAAACGCAAAATTTTCCCGGCTATTCTCTACTTTATCATTACTTTCCTAATCGGCATTTTTTTAAGCGTAATAATGCCTCCGGCGTATTTATACGGCAGCGATCTGATACTTGACGTCGTCGCCGATTCGCTCGAAAACGGCGAATACGTCGACGCTATGGAATTGTACGGCGGATACTTTAACGCGGAATACGTTTTAAAAGAAGATTTCGCGGGCGGCGGTTCTTTCGTTTTGTTCGAAGCGATAGCGCTCAACGACGTCGAAAAGACGGAGGGTGAAGGCGACGACGCCCAAACCACGACGCTTACATTTTTAAGAAAGGCGTACGTAGGAATGCTTTTCGGTGCTAAAGACAATTACCGTACGAGTAAAGAGGACGACAACAAAACGGGTATTTCGCTTACCGTTCTCGACGACGAAGGCAACGCAAAAGAAGAGTTCTACGAAATTCTCGATAAGGACAGCGACAAAAAGTCGCTCGGTTACAGCGTTACTTACGAAAAACGCGGCGTGCTGATTATAGAACTCGACGCAGATACCTATCCGGCGATAGAAAAACTTTCTTTCATCGATTGCGAAGGTGTGGTTTATTCTACGATAGATTTTAGCGAAAAACCTCTCGATTTTTCGAGCGAGTTTTATCAAAAAAGCGATTTACACGTTCAAAAGTATAACGAGGCGGTTCTTGCCGCGGACGGTAGTTCCGCTTTAGAGGACGCTGAAGGCGAACTTAAGAAAAACGAAAAGGACTTTCTCGGCGCGAACGAAAATTACCGTAAAAGCGCGATAGACAAAGCCGAAAAAGTTGCCGATAAAAAGGCTACTCGCACCGTTATTATATATTTTGTAATAATATATGTCGTCGCCGACTTGTTGTTTACCGGCTTCATTGTGAAGTTTATCAAGTTTATGATTTTCGACGTGTTTAAAGTAAAACGCAAGGATTCGTCGAAAATTTACGAGGAAAATTTCGGTAACGATTATTATTGCTCGGTAACGATGAAACTCGACGTGCAAGAAAATTCTCAATTTGACCAAACTATAACGGTAAGGTACGGCGAAGGCGAAAAGACGTTGAAGTTTACGCTCGGCGCCAACGACGGTTACGAAACATACCAACGCATAAAAGCGGGCGATTACGCGGGGCTTAAACTCGACGTCCCCGAAGGCTATGCGGTTGAAGGGCTTCCGGAAACGCTTAACGTCAGCGGATATAAAAAGAACATAACAGCGAAAATTGTAAGGTTAGAGGATAACGTTTATGAAGATAACAATTAGAGATTTGACCAAAATATTTCCTTCTCGAAACAAAAAGGAAAAAGATAAAGAAGTCGTTGCGGTAAATAAAATGAATATCGAAATTCCCTCCGGAAAATTAGTCGGGCTTTTAGGCCCTTCCGGCTGCGGTAAAAGCACGACATTATTTATGCTTTCGGGACTCGAAACGCCTACGTCCGGACAGATTTTCTTCGACGAACAAGACGTTACTACGCTTGCGGCGGAAAGAAGGGGCGTCGGTCTCGTATTCCAAAACTATGCGCTGTATCCCCATATGACGGTCGAACAAAACATAATGTTTCCGCTTACCAACATGAGGCTTCCTAAAGACGAGGCTAAAGAACGTGCGAAGGAAGCGGCGGAACTCGTCCAAATTTCCGACTTAATGGCAAGAAAACCCAACGAGTTATCCGGTGGTCAACAGCAACGCGTCGCCATAGCGCGCGCCCTTGTCAAAATGCCTAACGTTTTGCTTTTGGACGAACCTTTGTCCAACCTTGACGCTCGTTTAAGACTTCAAACTCGTGAAGAAATCAAACGTATTCAACGCGAAACCGGTATTACGACGGTATTCGTTACGCACGACCAGGAAGAAGCAATGAGTATTTGCGACATCATGGTCGTTATGAAACTCGGTTTGGTACAACAAATCGGTGAACCCCAAGGTATTTACGACGATCCCGCAAACTTGTTCGTCGCAAACTTTTTAGGTACGCCCCCGATTAATATTTTCGACGGTCGCGTGAGCGACGGTAAACTTTACATAGGCGACGAGGTCGTTATGGAAACAAACGTTCTCGATCAAAAGGTTTTCGTGGGCATTCGTCCCGAAGGTTTCATTCACGACGAAAACGGCGTGTTTACCTTAACTCTCGACCATATCGAAGTTATGGGGCGCGATAAAACGATTATAACAACGCACAAAAATTCGCAAAAACCCCTCGTTAGGTCGATTATCGACTCCGACGTTGCGGTTGACAGAAACGCACAATACGTTAAATTCAATTTAAAACCCAACAAGGTGTTCTTGTTCAACGCAGAAACGGAAGAGAGGATAAGATAATGTCAAATCCCGAAAATAAAAACTTTTTCGCGACTGTCGGTGAAAAGTGTAAAAGCCTGTGGCTTAAGTTTGTAGGCCTGTTTAAAAAGAAAGAAGCCGCACCTTCGGAAGTCAAAACCACTTCGGACGGACTTGTACTGCACGAACTTACGAAGAAAGAAAAATTTAAAAGATTTTTAAAAGCGGAACAAGGTTGGTTATTCGTGCTTCCTGCGATTATCCTTTTGTGCATTTTTACATTCTATCCGATCGTAAACGCGTTTATCGGTGCGTTTAAGGAAGGGTATGAACCTCTTAACGCGATTAAAAACGCGCAAGGGTACAAATTCGGCTTCGATAACTTCAAAGCGGTTATCACGGGCGTTAATAAAGAAGGTGTAGGTATGGGCGGCGCGTCCTTTTTGCAATGCCTTATAAATACGTGTATTCTTACTTTTATATCCGTACCTTTGTCGACTTTATTGGCACTTTTGATTTCGGTTGCTCTTAATTCGATAAAAGCCGTGCAAAAGGCATATCAAACGATACTGTTTTTGCCGTATTTAACAAACTCGCTCGCAATGGGCGCGGTATTTCTTACCTTTTTCCAAATAGTCGGTACGCCTAAAGATCCTCAAATCGGCATAGTAAACACTATAATAGAATTTTTCGGCGGAAAAAGAATACAATGGATAGACGGTCAACCGGGTTGGTCGACCGTAATAGGTTCGGTTACGCTTCCTTGGACGAAGTACATAGTCGCTATCGTGTACGAAGTCTGGTCGGGCTTACCGTTCAAGATTTTAATACTTTTCAGCGCATTGCAAAGCGTTAACAAACAATACTACGACGCGGCTAAAATCGACGGCGCGTCGAAGTCCAAAATTTTATGGAAGATAACGACTCCGCTTATAATGCCAATGATTTCCTATCTTATCATCACGGGTATAATGGGCGGAATGAAGCAATACAACGCTATCGTCGGTATTTTCGGTCAAGACATGGGCGGCAATTATTCCATGGGCACCATGGTCGGATATATTTATCAATATCTCGATTTAGGCTTTATGGGGTATGCGTTTGCCGGTTCGTTGTTGTTGTTCGTCATAATAATGATAATAACGATTATCAACTTGCAAGTCGGCAAGAAACGCGTTCACTATTAATAGGAGGGGATTATGAGTGAAGTAAAAATCGATGCTTTGACAAGCAATCTTCCCGAAGTTAATTTTGACGTCGAAAAAGAAAAGAAAAAACAAAAAGTCGGTAAAATAGTCAAAAACGTGCTCGTTTATACGTTTTTAACTATTTGCGCGATGCTTGCGATATTCCCGTTTTATTGGATGATTATTTCGAGTTTTATGCCCGAAACACAATATCGCGATCCCGTGTTGAGTCTTTTCCCCGAAAAGATGATGTGGAGTAACTATGCCAGAGTTTTAGCGACTACCAACGACAGCGGCACCTCTAAGTTCGTGCAAGTGCTTGTCAATACTTTGGTCGTCGGGCTTGTGTCGACGGCGCTCGGCGTTGTCGTTACGATTATAACCGCATACGCTTTGGCAAGAATGAACTTCCACGGTAAAAACTTACTGTTCACCATAATGCTCGGCACGATGATGATTCCCGGCGAATTGTATACGCTTACCAATTACGTAACTGTAACCAATTTAGGAATAAGGGATACTTACACGGTATTGATTTTACCTTTCCTTGTAAGCGTTTATTACATTTATCTTTTAAGAAACAATTTTATGCAGATACCCAACTCGCTATACCAAGCGGCTAAGGTCGACGGGCTTTCCGATATGGGTTATCTTATCAAAGTCATGGTACCTTTAACGGCGCCTACCCTTATATCGATTACTCTGTTAAAGTTTATCGGCAGTTGGAACTCTTATATTTGGCCAAGGCTCGTTAACCAAGAAAGTTGGCAAATGATAACAAACTGGGTAACGGGTACGTTTACCGATAAACAGTTCTCGCTTTATTTAAGCGACGGTTCGTGGATTAAGTTCGGTCAGATATACGGTGCGTCCGCATTTACCGAAGGTCTTACCACCTTAAAAATGGCTGCCGTTTGCATGGTAACTTTACCGCTGTTGATACTCTTTATCTTCTGCCGTAAGTACATTATGAAGGGCGTATCGAAGAGCGGCACCAAGGGTTAATCTGATAAAGCCTTCCCCACGGATGGAAAAGCGAAAAAGGCTCGCCTTCGTAAGGAGAGCTCCGCCGCAGGCGGTGAGAGGTCGTTCTATCTTAGAAAAAAGCTCAAACTACTTATCCCTTTCGGCACTACGTGCCACTTCCCCTTGAGCAACAAGGGACAGCTTGGAATGTGCGGCTCCCTTGTGTAAAGGAAAAAAACAAAGCGCCATAAGGTCCCTTTGTGTAAAGGAAAAAACAAAACACCATAAGCCTCCCTTGACTGCAAGGGAGGTGTCACGAAGTGACGGAGGGATTATCTTGTGGTATTTCGCAAATGCAAGCTGCCCTTGTGTAAGGGGAAGTGGCACGTAGTGCCGAAAGGGTTGCTGTTTGACTATCGCCCGACCATCGGTCAGTGAAACCGCTATCGCGGTGGATGAGGTGTCATTTATTCCACATCATTTATTTACTTAGGAGATTATTTATCTCGCATTATTATTTACTTAGGAAATATGTTTTATGATTGCGGTAATCCCCATATTCCCGCAGTCGTAAAGCGTAAAAATAAAAAACAGGAGTGTTTTATGAAAAAATTCTTATCCAAATTGCTAGTGTTAACACTAGTCATTGCTCTCAGTGGTGCGGTATCTTTGCTTGCCGCGTGTGGCGAAAGCAGCGATGGTGGTGAAGTTGTCGACTATGAACATACCATAGTTTTCTACTCTTCGCAAGGCGACGCTCTTCAAACCGTTACCCAAACCGCTATCGATGCTTTTGAAGAAAAGTATCCCGGCTGGAAGGTCGAACACACCAAACCCGGCGGATACGACGAAGTAAGAAACAAAATCACCAACGACTTCAACGCAGGTACACAACCCGATTTGGCATACTGCTATCCCGATCACGTTGCACAATACCTCAAGACCGGTAAGGTTGTAAACCTTGATAAGTACATTACTTCTACCGAAACCGTTAACGGCAACATGATAGGTTTTACCGAAGAAGAACTTGCAGACTTTGTTCCCAAGTATTATGAAGAAGGTCAAGCAAAGAACTTCTCCTGGAGCGATTTTGCCACTTTGTATCCCGGAATGACCGACGAATCGATGCTTACTCTTCCTTTCGTAAGATCTACCGAGCTTATGTATTACAACAAAACACTTTTAAGCCAACTCAAGTTGCAACCTGCCGATACGTGGGAAGAACTTTGGGCTCAATGCGAGCAAATTTCTAAAAGATTCGATAAAGTTACTCCGTTAGGATACGACTCCGGCGCAAACTGGTTCATCACCGTGTGCAAACAAAACGGTTGGGATTATACGAGTCCTACCGGTGAACATTATTTGTTTGCGGGCGAAGATCAAGCCGCTTGGCTTGACATGATCGCAAGTTACGGTCCTCAAGGCAAAGAATACATCACCACTCAAGAACTCATCAATGCTTACACCTCGAGTCTTTTCATTAAAGGCGAAGACGGTGGTTTGGCATATTGTATCGGTTCTTCCGGCGGTGCTTCTCACCAAAACCCCGGTAAGGCTTTCGAATGGGGTATCGCTCCTATTCCCGGAACCAAAAAAGCAGACGGCACGATTGACAGATCGGTTATTTCTCAAGGTCCTTCTTTCGTAATGCTCACCGGCGGTAACAAAGTTACCAACGCGACTGAAAAAGAAAAAATGACTTTCCTTTTCATGAAGGAACTTTTAGAACCTACTTTCCAAGCAGCTTTCTCGAGTGAATCCGGTTACAACCCCGTTCGTCAATCCACTTCGGAAATTGCTTCTTACAAGAAATTCCTCGACGGTTCCGAAACTAACATCACCGCCGCTGCAGTTAAATTAGCCGAAAGTTTAAAAGAAGACTTCTTCGTATCTCCCGCATTCGTCGGTTCTTCCACCGCGCGTGACCAAGCAGAAAGTTTGCTTAAGATCGTTATGGCTAAAGAAAAAACCGCAGAACAAGCATTGTTGGAAGCTTATAAGAACTGTTCGGGTAAGTCTAAACTTCAATTAGACAAGTCCAAAACCGCGACGGCTGAATAATTTATTTTTCCGATAAAAGGTAGTAATGAAAAGACTAATATCATTTGCACTTATATTAACGTTGGCATTTGCATTTTGCCTCGTCGGCTGCGATAACGGCGGCTCGACGGGCAAAATTGCCGACAATACAGAAATACTTTCGGCTGTTACCGATACTTGCAAATTGCAAAAAGCATATGCGGGTAAAAGTTTCCTTCAAGACGGCATAGGGGAGGCTACCGTTGCTTATTTAACCGACGGCGACACCTTTACCGCAAGGCTTACGAAAGAAGGAACCAACGTCACTATACGTTTCCACTCTATCGACACGCCCGAATCGACCGGCAGCGTACAAAAATGGGGTAAGGCGGCTTCGAACTTCGTTAAGGATAAACTTAGCAATCCTAACGTTCAAATAGTTTTGGAAGCTACCGCAACGCCTGCCGAACACGACAGTTACGGCGTAAGATATTTAGGATACGTTTGGTATCGTTACGGTGATAGCGAAGATTTTAAAAACTTAAACCTTGAACTCGTTGAAAACGGTTTTAGTAAAAACCAGGGGATGGAAAGTCCTAAATACCCTTACAACCAGTATTTCGTTAAAGCGGAAGCCGCGGCACGTGCCATAAAACTCCGTCTTCACTCGGATCTTCCCGATCCTTTATATTCCGACGAACCTATCGCGACGTCGATTAATGAAATACTTACAAACCTCGATGTATATTACAACGAAGAACACGACTCCGGCGCGAAAGTATCTTTTGACGCTTACCTAAAGTCGGTTCACATCAGTAACACCGGTACAACGTCGTTTTACGCAGTTCAACTCGATAAAGAAACGGGTGAGATGCACGAATTGCAGATTTACGCAGGGTATTCGAGTGCGTACGCAAGCAATATGCACGTCGGTCACTATTACAACTTTATCGGCGACATTCAAATGCATAACGGAACGCTTCAACTTTCCGGCATTAAGTTTAACGAACTTTTAAACGGTAAAGGATATTCCAAGATTCTTCAACGCGAATATTATTTGATTTTCGACAGCGATCTCGAATTTGTCGCCAACTACGACGAAATTCTTTATTCCGACGTAACGGTAGTATCTTCTACGCTTGAAAACAACGTATTGACAATCGTCGGTACCGCTCATGCTCGTACTTCTAAAGGCGCTGCGGAAGAAGCGACCACTTATACCTTCAGCGTTAAAGTTTCGGACGATTACCAAAACGTATTTACCGAAGGTAAAACTTTCAGCGTAAACGGCTATCAATTCGTTGAAAACAGCGGTATAATCGACATCTTAAATTATTCCGCAATCACTTTAAACTAACCCCTAAGCCTCCCATATAGGGGAGGCGTCACGAAGTGACGGAGAGGTCCATTGCTGCCTCCCGTTTAGGATAACCGTCCAACCAAGCCTCCCATATAGGGGAGGTGTCAACGAGGCTACGCCGCAGTTGACGGAGAGGTCCTTTCCTGCCGTTGCGGTGGATGAGGTGTCAAATCACCGATTCCGCCACACGACAAAAGCCGTCCTTACAAAAGGGCGGATAAGATAATTCCCTTTTTAAGAAGGGAGGTTATTAAACAAAAGAACCAAATTTTTTCCCGAAAAAGTTTTCGCCGTATATGCGGCGTAAATTAGGGGAACACACGCTACTCAAAAATTAAATTAAAATAATTTAATAATAAATTCATAGGAGACTAAATTTATGAATCGTAAGATTGGCGTAGTTATACTTGCACTCGTTGCGGTATTAAGTCTTTCGTTGTTTGCTTGCGACACAGCAAAGCCTGCACTCACGAAAGCCGAAGCACTTCAAAACTACATTTTCACGCTTGAAGATTCAGTCGTAAAAGACGATTTCACCTTACAAAGACGTATCGGTGACTATCGTGCGACTTGGACCAGCGACAGCGAATATGTCGTTTTGGAAAAGAGAACTAACGATTACCTCGCAAAGGTAACCATCCCCGAAGAAGACGTCGAAGTACATCTTACCGTTGACCTTCGCGGCGCATCCGACACTTACACGATAAGACTTCAAGCCATAACGGCGCAAGATTTCGTCGATTCCTTCAGTTTTGCGCAGAATCGCGGAACCGTTTATGCCGATTTCGAACTTGCGTCCGAAACGACTTATAAGGGCAGAACGGCAACAATCGATTGGACTGTTAAAGACGAAAGTTATATCAAAGTCGAAGGCAATAAATGCGTTGTCAATCCTTCTTCCTTAAATCCCACCGTTACCATCTACGCTACCTTCACGTATAAGGGCGAATCCATCACTACTTTCTATACCTTCACGGTATCCGAAACGATGGAACCTTTGCAAGAAGTTAACTATTGGTATAACAACACGGGCGTTTCCATCACCATGAAGGGTTACGTTGTAGCAATCGCTACCGAATATTCGGCGTCTTACGGCAACGTTTCCTTGTACATGATTGATGAAAACTTACACGCGGGTTACTATTTATACCGTGCTAAGGTTGACGCTGCAAACGCCGCAAACTTAAAACCGGGCGTTTACGTAACTTTCGAAGAAAGCACCAACCAAGATTATAACGGTTTAATGGAAACCAACGCCGGCGGTAAGTTGACCGTTGACGCTACAAAGACTATCGATTTATCGACCACTTATTATGCAATCGATAACGATATTATAGCGGACGCTCCCGCGGCAAGATACAATCAATCTCGTCTTGTTACTTTAACGAATTGGACTGTTTCAAAAGTTTCTACCACCGTTACGGAAAAGAAAACTCAAACCTTATTCCAGTTAACTAAAGGCGGTAAAACCGTATCCGTTGCGGTTTCTTCCTATTTCGAAGGCGTTTATACGGCTGCTTCTTCCGATGCGACTTATGCCGCTATCCTCGCTAAGTATAAAACGATAAACGAAGGCGACGTAGTATCCGTTAAAGGTCTTATGAGCTGGTATAACGGTGCTCAAATTATTCCTTACAGTGCAGACGATATCGTTGTCGGCGGTACTGTCGGTGAAAACGATACTGTCGCTGCAACCGCAGTTGCTAATGCGATAAAAGCAACCGATAAAACTTTCGACCTCGACGCAGTTATCACTAAAGAAACCGAGGTTACCCTTCCCGAAGCAATCGAAGGCGTTACGACGACTTATAGACTTCTCGGTACGCGTACTGCATTCTCTATTGTTGACGGCAAACTCGTAATCGTTCCCGGCGCAGCCGAAATCGCAACCGTTCAAGTAACCTTCGAATTCCAAGGCTACACGGCTAACAAGTTCTACACCATGCGTGCCGAAGACCTTGACAACCAAGGCAAAGCCGATTGGGAAATCGAAAACCTCGACGTTTTGGAATCCGTTGCTAAAGCGGGTAACTACGATCTCCCCGACGTTAAATTCTTCAAAGCCGAAGCAGACGGCGCCGCTAAAGTCGTTTGGACGACCGACGCACCTTACGCAACCATAAAAGGCACCGTATTAACTCTTGCAGGTCTTCCTTTAGAAGCCGATACCATGAAGGTTACCGCTACCGTAACGGTCGGCGAAGCAACTTCTACAAGAGATTACTTCATCGACGTTGCCGCATACGACGCGACTACATTGACCTATGCCGAAGCCGCTCCCGAAGCCGGTACCTACGCTGCTTTGGCTATCGAACAAAAGAATTTGTCAAAGACTATATACGCAACTGCCGAAATGGAAGGCTACTATGTCGCTACGACCAGTGATATAACAAAAGCCGCACAGATTACTTTGACTGTTGTTGAAGAAGGCAAATATACTGTTCAAATCGGTGGCAAATATTTGGAAGTTGCAGTTGTTATGGGGGATGATAATAAAACTCATAATAACATAAAACTTTACGACACCGCAACCGAAGGTTTTGTCTGGACTTGGAATACTCAATACAACACTTTCCAAACGGTTGTCGAAAGCGACACTTTCTATGCAGGAACTTACGACACTAAACAAACGCTTTCCGTAAGCTTGTTTAGCTACATTACTACCTCGTTCCCTTCAAAACTTGTTACAGGTACGACAACCGCTACCGCTCAAGATATTCTCGACAGCATTAAGGTTGAATCCACCGTTACCGAAGATTTCGCACTCGATTATAAAGCAAGTTGGGAAGTCATCGACGGTACCGGTATCGAAATCGACGGTTTAACCGCAAAGGTTACTCAAGGCACAACGGCTCAAACCGTTACGTTAGAAGCAACCTTAACTTACGGCGGCGAAACCGTTACTAAGGAATTCACGATTACCATCCCTGTATTGAACCCCGCTCCCGCCGACGGCGAATACGTTTACGGTTTATATCAAGCAAAGGCAGAAAAACAGTTGTATATCGACAGTTCTCTTACGATTTCGAGCGGCTCTTTCCAAACGACCGAAGATCCTTTGAAAGCTGCAAAAGTTACTTTAACTACCGTTGAAGGCGGTTATAAGATTACTATTGGCGGCAAAGTTCTTGAAGTAGGTGCGGTTGGGACTTATTATAATCCCGTTTTACTTGAAGAATCGACAGGTACTCTTTGGGTTTGGGATAATTTACTCGGCATTATGACCTTTAAAGCGGCTGACGGCAACAACTACTATCTCGGTGCGTTCAGTACTCAAAACGATAACGGTTCTTGGTATAACAGAACGAAAGTCAGCGCAAGTAAAGTTTCCTATATCAATTCCACTAACAAAGGCGTAACTCAATTCCCTTGTACTTTCCAAAGACCTGCACCTTTAGCCGGCGAATACATTTACGGCGTATATCAAGGCGGTAAGCAACAACAGTATTACATTAGCAACGAACTTGCTGCAAGTAGAGGTTGGGTTACTACTACTACCGACGTTACTAAGGCTGCTAAGTTCACTTTAACTACTGTTGAAGGCGGTTATCAAATTGCTTCCGGTACTAAAGTTCTCGAAGTCGTTAAATCCGGTACTTATTACAATCTTTCGTTTGTAGAAAAAACTTCTGCAAGTTCCACTCCTTGGGTTTGGAACGATAAAGCCGGTGTTATGACGTTTACTATTGACGGCAAGACATATTATGTGGGTAACTACGGAACAAGTACTGATGTAAAAGCAAGTTTGGTTAGCTACATTGACGACTTAAGTGTTATCGGTAAATCTCAATACGTTGCTAAGTTCGAATACGCTCCCGTAACTACCGGCGGCGAAACAGGTGGTAACACCGAGGGCGAAGGCGGTACTACAGCGACTACAAAATTTGATTTTGTTAACGGCGCAGATATTAGTGACTTTAGTAAATGGGGAAACTCCTATGCTGCACATGGTCCTTATACTAAAGGTAACGTAAGTGTCAGTTTTTCGAGAGCGTCTAATCAGTCTGACACTACTTCAAATGTAGGGATTAAAGATCGTCCTGTTTTGGCTACAGGGAAAGGCGTTGTTGATGCCTATGTGACACTTTCATTAGGAACTACAAAGGCGAACGCTGTGACTTTTAATCTTAAGCAATGGGGAACAAAAACATTTACAAGTATTGTGATTGAAATTTCCGCAGATGGAGAAACTTGGACTTCTGTTACGACTGATGGTACGCTTTCTGGCGCATGTGCTTATAAAGCGACGTTTACAGCATCTCAATATGTAAGATTGCACGTTTATAATAGTGGTTCTAGCGGTTCTAGTGCTGCCAATGTTCAATTAGGTATTTCAAGTATAACTTGGACATTTGCTGAATAATCTATAACAACAAATTAGTTTTTCAACTAAACACTCTTAAAACCGAATTATAACTTAGGTCCGCCCACCTCGTAGCTCACTTTGTGTAAAGGGATAACATCCGACCTCATAAGGCGCCCCTGCGCAAGGGGAGCTCCCGCGTAGCGGGTGAGGGGTTGTAAAAAAGGCGCATCTTAAGTAAAAATTTCGGTATATAACCAAGGCGGAGCCGTTTTCGGCTCCGCCTATCATTTTAAGGCTCCTTTGACTGCAAGTGAAAACACCAAACATCATAAGGCGCCCTTGACAGCAAGGAAAAACTGGAATGGTATCATAAAATTACAGTTGCAAAACCCTCAAAAAATGATATAATAAA
>CAYNYV010000008.1:0-40504 GCA_964401515.1 uncultured Christensenella sp. | reverse complement strand
CTATGCCCACGTTTTTACGTATTTCAAAAAGGTTTTCTTTCTTTTTCGCGTCGAGTCCGAGAACGGTAACTTCTCCCGAATTCGGGGCTATAAGCCCGTTAACGAGCCTTGCCAAGGTGGATTTGCCGCTTGCGTTTCTGCCGATAACGGCTAAAAATTCGCCTTCCTCGACGTCTAAATTTACGCCATTTAAAACGGGCTCGCCGTCGGTGTATGAAAATTGTAAGTTTTTGATTTCTAAAACTTTCATAACAGATTCCTTATTTTACTAAGTAAATATTATAACATAATTTAATCCCGACTTACAAGCGTTTTCGTTACGGTTTGGTTTTAGGACGGCAAAGTTTCGAAGAAGTTGACCGTCAGAGCACCGATTTTTGCGAAAGCAAAAGGCGCTACGATTAAACGATTTACGACAGCGCCTTTTAAATAAAGTTTTATTTAAGTAATTCCAACGAGAATTTTAATCTTCTTAAAGATTCTTCTTTGCCCAAAATTTGAGCGAGTTCAACCGAGCCGCCCGGCGTTACTTCTTTTCCTGAAAGCGCAACCCTTGCAATCCCTAAAACCTGTCCCGATTTTAAGCCGTTGTCCGCCGCTGCTTTTGCGAGTGCTTGATATATTCCGTCGTGGGAATAATCTTCTAAATCGGCAAGTGTTTCTATAATCATAGGAATAACCGTTTTAGCGAGCGCCGCGTCGGTCTTCATTTTTTTGTGGAAGAACAAATCGGGAGAATATTCTTCGAATTCTTCCAAAAAGTTAATCTTGTCGGGGATTTCGCTTAAAATTTCTACTCTCGTCTTTAAAAGCGGGGCTATAAGCCTGTTATCGTACTTTGTGCCTACTTTTGATTTTTCGATAAACGGTCTTGCGACTTGGTAAAATTCCTCGTCGGTCATGGCTTTTAAGTATTCGCCGTTGAGCCAGCGAAGTTTAACGTCGTCGAAAATCGCGGGGGATTTGGAAACGCCGTCCAAGGAGAATTTTTCGATCATTTCGTCCATCGTCATTTTTTCGGAATTGTCTTTAGGACACCAGCCGAGCAGCGCGATATAGTTTACGATTGCTTCGGGAAGATAGCCTTTCGATACGAAATCGTCGAAGTTGGCGTCGCCGTAACGTTTGGAAAGTTTCCTCGTCGCGTCCTTCATAATCGGCGGAAGGTGTATATAGGTGGGGCGTTCCCATCCGAAAGCGTCGTACATAAGATTATACTTCGGGGTGGAAGAAAGGTATTCCGAGCCCCTTATAACGTGGGTTATTCCCATTAGGTGGTCGTCTATTACGTTTGCGAAGTTATATGTGGGCAGTCCGTCGGACTTTATCAAAATATTGTCTTCGAGTTCGGAAAAATCAACCGAAATCGTGCCGTAAACAGCGTCTTCGTAACTTCCGACGCCGACCTTAGGAATATTTTGACGAATAACGTAAGGTACGCCGTTTTTTAAGTTTTCTTCGATTTCTTCTTTAGACAAATTAAGACAATGTTTGTCGTAACGGGTATTGCCTAAATCGTCTTTTAAGCCCGCCAATCTTTCTTTAGTGCAGAAGCAGTAATAAGCCCCGCCCTTTTCGATGAGTTCCTTAGCGTATTTTTGGTAGATTTCGCGGCGCTCCGACTGAACGTACGGACCGTAGTTACCGCCTACGTCGGGACCTTCGTCGTAAGTCATACCGCCTTCTTTTAAGGAAGAATAAATTACTTCGGTCGCGCCTTCGACGAAACGTTCCTGATCGGTATCTTCGATACGAAGGATAAAGTCGCCTTTATGTTGGCGCGCGAAAAGGTAGCAATATAGAGCGGTTCTCATGCCGCCTAAATGCATAAAACCTGTGGGACTTGGTGCGAAACGAGTTCTTACTTTCATATTTCAATCTCCTGAAAAAGTTAAAATTCTTTGTTTATTCGGCGGAAAAGCCCCGCGCGATAAAAATCGTTATTAAATGTGTTGTGAAAAAAGAAAAAGTTGTTTTTTAATCGGCTAACCCCTTAGCGAGCGAATAACCTTTTCGTTGATTTCTTGCAAAAGGTTTTCGTGAAAGAAACTGTAAACGCGATTGCCGGCAACTATTATGTGGTCGAGAAGTTTTACGTTGTTCATCTGTAAAAGATAACACAATTTTTCCGTCGTCGCGACGTCGTTTTTACTCGGTCGCGGATCGCCCGACGTATGATTGTGAGCGATTACCACGAAAGACGGGTTGTTGTAGACTATTTTTTTGCAGAATTCTTGCATGTCGATATTAACCCTGTCTACAACGTGATCGCCTATCAAATTTTTGCCGATAATCTGTTGGTTTTTGTTAAGATAATAAATTATAAGCACTTCGCTGTCGTATTGGCGGAAGGTCGTTACAAGCGAATCTTTTATCGTGTCTAAAGAGTAAAGTTTTATCGGCGTGCCGTCGAGCGTTTGCGAACATTTTTTCATAACGGCGCCGAGCGTTACTATAAACGCCGCCGTGTTTACGCCTACGCCTTTGACTTCGGCAAGCGCGGCTGCGGACGCGGAAAACACGCCCGATAACGAACCGAAAGTTTCCAATAACAAATGCGCTGTGTCGTTGGTATTGACGCGCGGCTTTGCCGAAAACAAAATAAGTTCTAAAAGTTCGTGGTCTTGAAAGGTATCTATTCCGTTTAAAGCCTTCTCCCTTAATCTTTCGCGATGCTTTTCGTGCATAATTTTATCCGTAAAATAAAAAACTTGTTAAAAACATTTTAACATATTTTACAAAAAGTGTATAATGTATTTGTTAAAAATTTTAATTAAGTTGGTTTTTTAACGGAAATTTTTATTTTTTTGAGGTTTTTATTATGATAAACGAAGAAAAAAAGGCAAATTTAAACGTTACGTTCGACGACGAAGGCTTTTTTAATGCCCTTTGCGAACTTTTGAAAATAAGAAGCGTGAAAGAAGCCTCTACCGAAACCGCACCTTTCGGCGAAGGTGTAAAAAAGGCTTTAGAATACACTCTTTCGCTTGCGGAAAGCATGGGCTTTGAAACGAAAAACTACGATAATTATATCGGCGAAGTAATTTGGGGTGAAGGTAAACCTTTCGGCGTTTTGTGTCATTTGGACGTTGTCCCCGAAGGCGACTTAAAAGAATGGAATACCGATCCTTATTTGCCCGTCGTAAAGGACGGGAAACTTTTCGCACGCGGCGCGCTTGACGATAAATCGGGGGCTATATCCGTTTTGTACGCGATGAAGGCTCTTAAAGACGCCGGCTTTACGCCTAAAAGAAAAATCCAACTTATATTAGGTTGCGACGAGGAAAGCGGTTGGGGTTGTATCGAACATTATAAAAAAGTCGCCGTTTTACCCGAAGAAGGTATTTCACCCGACGCAGACTTTCCCGTAATTTACGCCGAAAAAGGTATCGTGCATATCGAATACGCTTTTAAAAAATCCCCCGACCTTTTATGGATAAAAGGGGGCGAAAGGGTTAACGTAGTGTGTGATAAAGCAGAAGCAAAACTTAAAAAAGTCGGGCTATATGGCGATTATCCGCAAGTTTCGGTAAACGGAGACACTCTTACCACGATTGGCGTTTCGGCGCACGGATCTACACCTGAAAAGGGTAAAAACGCGATGGATCCGATGCTCGAGTGTTTGGAGGCAAACGGTCTTTTGGAAAAAGGCGTTCACGATAAATTGTTTAAAGACGTTTTCGGTTTGAAACGCTTAAACGACGAAACGGGATATTTAACGTTTTCCCCCGACGTAATAAGGTCGGATGACGAAAACATTTACGTAACGGTTGACGTACGCTATCCGTCGACGCTCGAACACGATTTCGTTATGGAAAATCTCGCTAAAATCGGCAGCTACACGGTAAAAAGTTACCAAGCCCCCCTTTATTCGGATAAAAACAGCGGACTTGTAAAAACCCTTTGCGACGTTTATAACGAAACGACCGGCTTACATTGCGAACCTATTGCAATCGGCGGAGGCACCTACGCCCGCGCATTGAAAAACGGTGTTGCTTTCGGACCGGCTGTCGGCGAAGAGGGCGACAGTATTCACAAACCGAATGAATACGTTACATTGTCTACGTTAAAACTTATGAACAAAATTTATCTCGAAACTTTAAAACGTACTTGTTTTTAAACAGGCGTGCGTTGTGATGAACGAAATAGGGGCTTGCTCGAATTTTAATCGAGTAAGCCCTTATCTGTTATTTTACCGCGCGTAAAACACTATCGCAAGCGATGTCTAATTTACCTCTTTTATGTAGCGGTAAAAATATTTTCAATAATTCATTTAAGTTATTTAGTTTTTGTAAGGGAAGTCGACAAGCGAGAAGTTCGCAAAGCGACTTCCCTAAAACTGTCGGCGGTTAGTGTAAACGATTTTTAATTTGCGCCGTTTTTATTATAATTAAAGCAGAAATTTCGGAAAAATTCAATTGTAAAATCGCAAACAAGTGTTGTGCGGTAATTATAAAACGCGCCGAAGCGGTAAATCGCTTCGGCGCGTTGCAATTAAGCGTAACGAATAATCGTTAACGCGTTATAATTTAGTTGTTATTGGCTTCTGCCAAGAGTTTGTCGTATTCGGCAAAGACTGCGTCGATAGTGGCGTCGTCCAATTCGATTTCGAAACGGTCGTCGCCGTTTGCGCCCTTAGTTACTTTAAAAACAAGGGCTTCGTCATCGTCCATACCTTCTAAAAGTTCGACGGGTTGAAGAATCGCATAGAAGTTTCCGTTGTAAGCAATGCCCGCAATTTCTATGAAGTCGATGTCTTCACCGTTTTGTCCTTTTAAGGTAACAATATCGTCGTTATCGTCGGTATCTGTGGCGGAAACCGCTTCTTTCTTAGTCGCTGTTTCTTTTTTAGGTTCGGTTTCGGTTGTTTTGGTTGCGGTTTCTTTGTTTGTTGTCGGTTCTTCAGCGGATTTTGACGCTTTTTTCTTTGTCAAAGCGCCTTTTAATTTAGACAGAAGTTTTTGGAAAGTGGCTTTAGGAACGAACCAAAGCGCCCCGTGAACAAGTAAGGAAAGAATTACCAATACGGATAAAAAGGTGAATTTTATTGCGAAACTTAAGACGAGTAATGCGCATTGAACGAGCAATGCTATCAAATGCTTTTTGCGCTTTTTGTACGCGGGCATAGCCTTTTTGATTTCTTTTTGTCTTTCCTTGCTATACGTCAAGTAAGCACCGATCTTTACGTCGTCAAACGGAGTGAAAAGTCCGAAAGGATTGTTTTGAAAGAATTCAACTTCGCCCGTTGCGCCGTTTACACGCGCGGTTACGCTTTTTCCCAAACCAAGATTTTTCGTGAAGAACCAGAAAGGCACACAGTAAGTTTTTATTTCCAACGACTGTCCGTTATTGTCGAAATCAACCGTAACGTATTGTGATTCCCAATTATTTTTAGCGGCAAGCGCCGTCTTTAACTTTTTACGGGAACCGTTCGTGGCGCTCGTTTTAGCCATGTTCACGGACGATTCTAAGACTTCGGGAAAACGCGGGGAAATAGTTCTCATTCTTGCGTCGGGCGTTGTTTTCGTAAAGGTTGCTTTTTCAAATTGTTTGTGGAATTCGCCCTGTCTATATTTGGAACGGAAAGATGCGTGATAGTTGAACCAACGGTAGTCGAGTGCGAGTGCGGAACTTCCTTTTGTTACCGTGGTGTAATTAGGATTGTCGTATTCGTATCTGAACGAAACGGTTCCGACTGTAGAACTCGAATAAGCGACGGGTTGATATTCTAATATGCCCTTAGGCTCGGCTTTTGCCAAAGCGTGCGCTGCCGCGGCGCCGAATTCTTTTTTCACCTTTCTGTTGGTAAGGTTTGCTTTTGCGATATTCCAAGCCGATTGCTCGGTTTGCGTGCAAGGTAAAAATCCGCCGAAATATTTTGCGTCACTGCCCGCGTAGTTTGCGTTTATGTGCGCTTCTATTTCGGATTTTCCGTAAATAACGCCGCGTTCACGACCGATGAGTGCGTATTCTTGATCGGGCATCGCTTCGCTGTCGCCGAGCGCCGCAAAGTATAAAGCCTTTCTGTATACGTCGTCGCTTTGACCGCTCATTTTTGCAAGTTGAGCAAAGTAATAACAACCGTCGCTGCGTAACTTGTCTTTTACGCGGCATGCTTTATTGTAGTAGTTTTCGACAAGCGTCGGATCGGACGCTTTCTTTAAAGCGCAGTTGTATAGGCAAGTAACGTATTCACGTGCGGCACTCGTGTAAGCGTCATTGCTTTCAAAATAATTTAACGCGTCGAAATACTTTTGTTTACCGCAGAGGTAATTTGCGTATTGAACGCATGCTTCCGTATTGCCGGCATCGGCGGCTTCTTTCATTTTTTTGTAGCCCTTTTTTTCGTCCTTGGGATATCCGCCCGTGCCGTTTAGTAAATGTTTTGCTTCGTTGTAAAGATCTTGACTGCTCATAATAATTCCTTTGTGTTTTTTCGCTGTGTTTTTTATAAACCGTTGTTTTTTTGAAACTTAGCGACTTTTATATTGTATGCTGCAATCAATTATACCCTTATTTCGTTGCTTTGTCAAAGGTTATCCTTTGTTTTTTAACAAAAAAACACTTAATTATGAAAAATGAAGACCGAACGACGATTCACTTTTTAACTTCTAAGGGTGAAATGTTATAAATAGGTTAAAAAACATATAACAGCTTCGTAATTATTTGCAAAAAACGCAAAAAACCGACCTATAGGTCGGTTTTTTGCATATTTTCGTTTTCGAGCGAAGTTGTGTGTTCGTTGTTTGACGGCGGTGCCGATTCTGCTTTTAACGACTTTTTTAAAAGTTTGTTTTTAATATGCCGTATAATGTTCAAATTGATAAGCAGCATTACGCAAATGATTAAAAGTTGTATTGCCGCCATAAGGAAAAAGATTAGATAAATGTTCGTTACTTCTATAAAAGATACGTAAAAGCAAAGCGTTAAAAGCCAACCGAAAAGAGATAAACTTAATACGTTTGCTCGTTTTTTTACGCAAGCGATAAAAATAAAGACGGCAAGGCACATCGCGGGCAGAATATATAAAAGAATCAACCACTTGTTAAAAGAAGTGACGTCCAAAAGCCCCAAAACGATAACGGCTATAAATCCGCCGACAAGGATAATTGCTTCTGCCATCAACAAATACAGCACTTTTATCGACATGGGAAGCCCGAGTATTAACTTTATGTCATTACGTTCATCGGCTTTTTCGGTGTGAGAAGCTTCGTTAAAATCCGTATCGGTACCGACTGAATCTATTGCTTGATTATCGTTAAAGTCTTCTTTAAAATCGTCTTCGCAAAGGGGCTCGGAAACAAGCATATCTACGGTGATACCGAAAATTTCGGCAAGCCTTTTTAAAGTAAAAACGCTCGGCGTCGTTTCGGCTTTTTCCCATTTAGAGATGTTTTTGTTGGAATATTGAATTTTTTCGGCAAGTTCGAGCTGACTAAGCCCTGCCCTTTTTCGTAAAAAGGTAATGTTACTTGCAATAATTTCTCTCTCTTCCATAATAAAATAATACTACAAAATGATGATAAAAACAAGAAAAATAGCGCGGTTTTGTGTAAAATATTGCCGTTTCGCTTTTTAAGCGAAACAAATTCGGTTATTTTTAGAACGTTTTATGACAATATTCGCTTGTAATTTATGCTCGAACGTAATATATTATGTTGCGTCAAAAAACAATTTTGGAGTATTTTATGGATTATATATTAAGTTGTTGTTCAACGGTAGATTTACCGCTTGAAAATTTGAAAGCGCGCGGCGTGTGCGTCAAAAATTACACCTTTACGATTGCCGATAAAAGTTTTATAGACGACGGCGGAAAAAGTATTAGTTACAAAGAATTTTACCAAGCTATGCGCGACGGCGCGGTTACTAAAACAAGTCAAATAAACATCGCAGAGTTTACAGAATATTTCCGTGACCTTTTGCAAAAATACGACTGCGACGTTTTGCACTTGTCGATGTCGAGCGGGATTTCGGGAACGTTTAACTCGGCAAGGCTCGCCGCCGAAAGTTTAAAAGAGGAGTTTCCCGAAAGGCGCGTCGTTGTTTTAGACAGTTTGTGCATATCGGGCGGCTACGGCTTTTTAATCGAGTGGCTTTGCGATTTGAAGGAAAGCGGCTATACTTTTGACGAACTTATAAAGTTTGCCGACGAAAACAAGCTGCGTATTCACCACTGGTTCTATTCGACCGACCTTACTTTTTACGTTAAAGGCGGAAGAATTTCCAAAGTATCGGGGCTTATCGGCTCGATTTTAAAAATCTGCCCCGTTATGAACGTTAACTTTGAAGGAAAGTTGATACCAAGGATTAAAACGCTCGGCAAGAAGAAAGCGCTTTTTACCACGATCGAGCGTATGTCGGCCCTTGCGGACGGTGGCGTAGATTACTCGGGAAGATGTATCATAAACCATTCCGATTGCTTAGAGGACGCATTGCTTTTGAAAAACGCCGTCGAAGAAAGGTTTCCGCTTTTAAAAGGAAAAATCGAAATGACCGATATCGGCACAACAATCGGCTGCCATTCGGGCCCCGGCACCGTCGCCGTTTACTTTTTAGGTACTCGCCGCGACGACTAATTGTTTTTTCAATTCCTATATTTTAAAATCCTTGCGGTTTGAAATCCTTGCGTGTTAAAATCCTTGTGTTTTGAAATCCTTGCGGTTTGAAATCTTTATCGTGTTTCTTTTTTAAGGCTTCCCCTTGATGGGAAGCTCCCGCGTAGCGGGTGATGAGGTGTCGGCTATATATATGAATTCTATAAAAAAATCATAAAAAGTCGCCCTATAAGCCTGTTATTAACTAATATCAGTGATTATTTAGACAATTTTAACAACCCTATCGGCACTGTGTGCCACTTCCCCTTGCACAGGGGAAGCAACAAAAGTCCGCCTTGTGTAAAGGATACTTCGACGTAGTCGATGGAGAATTGTCTATTAATACTTTGATAATTTGCAGAAAGAAATAAATCACCGGTACTACCTTTTCTGACGTTTAGGTCGGTACCTAACAATCCCCCGCCATCATTTGACCAACCGATAAATTTATAGCCTTTACGCGTAGGGTTTTCTATAGAAAAATCATCCGTTAGCGCCGTATAAGAGGTTTTGTTAATTTTATTAAACGTTCCGTCGTTAAGTTGATAAGTTATAGAATAAATTTTTGTCCATATAGCATAGAGGGTATACTCGTTGTTTATCCCCATCGTATACGTATCGCTATCAATAAAAACAACCTCTCCGTCGGGTTCGCTGCTTGACCATCCTAAAAATTCATATCCGTCGCGCGTGAACGTATTTTGTGGTAAAATAACAGATTGTCCGTATTTTATTGAAATTGTAGACATAAATCCGCTTCCGCCGTCAGCATCAAACGTCAATGTGTACGAGTCAGCCGTCCAATTAGCCGTATACTCTTTATCGCCGACAGTTCCAACAGGGATTGTCACGCTCAATACAGGAGTTGTCTGACCTACATAAGTCCAACCTGCGAAGGTGTAACCTGTTCTTGTAGGAGCGACGAGAATTACCTCATCATCAACCGTATAGGTTGCAGGGTTGGAGGACGAATTGGTGCCGCTATTCATGTTATAGGTAATATCGTACTCGACGATATCCCATTTTGCGGTGAGTTCAAGATCAGATATTCTCGTCCATGTCCCGCTTGTTACCTTCTTGTTGCCCTCATACCAACCACTGAAGGTGTGTCCTGTCCATTCGGGAACGGTCAAAGTATAGGCTTGGTCATAGGTAACGGTTATAGTAGTATTTGCGACAGATCCACCATTAGGATTAAGGGTAATTGTGTAGGTGTTTGCCTGCCAATTTGCCGCATAGCTTCTGTTGCCAACGCTGCCTTTTTCGATAGTTACGGACATGGTAAGCACATTGAGGTCTGTTCCTGTCCAACCGATAAAGGTATAACCTGTCTTGGTGGGGTTGACGATAGTAAAGCTGTCATCCTCGATTCCGTATTCTACGGGATTCTTGGTCGCAACCTTACCGTCGTTGAGATCATATTCGATTGTATATTCTTTCTCGCTCCATACAGCGTTGAGTTTTAACTCAAAAGTGTCTCCGACTTTATAAGTATATTCTTCAAGTCCCCATTTAACAAACCGATAACCGTTTCTTCCAGGCGTTTGAATTCCTCTAAAATCATCGGAAGAATTATAAGTATATTCTACAGTTTCAGGCACGTTTGCAGTGGTAGTTGCAAGAGAATCCACATTGGAGATTGTGGATGCGCTCGAAAGCGTAATCTCGTTATCATTTTTTTCTTGCGACACACTTAAATATGACGTACCGCTGAAGTCACCGCCGCACATACCATAGGTGAGCTTAACGGGCACGCCTGCAGAGAGGATTTTTCCGACACCTTCTTCAAAGTCGGCGTTGTCGATCATCTCAATACCGCCCAAAACCGTTATGCGCTGTTCGCTGTCGGAGAATCCGTCGAGATCGTTATAAATTTCCTTGGCTTCATCGTACTCGCCAGCATTAAACAGTTCGTCTGCAGTATTATAGCGGATAAGCGGAATAACCAACGTAAAAAGCAAAATCAAGACAGTCGCTAAAGCGATAACGCTCGGAATACCGATTTTTGCCGCTTTCTTGACCGTTTTCTTTGTTTTCTCTTTCTTAATTTTACAAAGTTCCGCTTCACGCTCGCGCGTTCTGCGTTCTTCCTCGGCTTTTATTCTTGCCACCTCTTCTGCTTTCTTCTTATCCTCATACCATTTTTCAAGACGGGCATTTAATACTCTAATTTGATTGTCGGCATCTCTGTGTCCACTAATGGTATGAAGTTCTTCGATACTCTTTTTAATTGCAACATCGTCTACATTTTGAGGAAGAATACGCCGAATTGCTTGAGAATAAATTGCATCCTTGCGTGCCGTTTCTTTTCTTTCTCCGCAAAGCTTGATTTTTTCTTTCGCGTCTTTGTAATCTTCAATAGTTAAAAAAAGGCGACCCGCTTCGTCGAACCGACATGTGGCAAAAAGTTGTGTAGCTCTCTTATAGATACCATCTAACCTTTCCGCTTCCTTCAGTTTATTGCAATCATCTATCTTTTGAGTGGAATCCTTGTATGTAGGTATCTTTTGAAAATATTGAATTGCTTCATAATAATGGTGCAATCTCATCAATTCCACACCACGAGCATAGACTTCATCTTTACGAGCAGCATCGATTCTCTTGATTATTGCGTTGTTATAGCCCTCGATAGTTTCTCTATATTCGGGAGATGCGAAACGAATAGCCTTTTGATAATTGTGCGAGTCGGAAATCGGGGCTTTGCATTGTGCCAAGTCCGATGGTTTCTTGAGGCGAAGCTCTATCAAAAGCTTTGCAACGTATGCTTCCGCACATTCCGGGTTAATATCCAACACCTTTTCCGCATACTCGTCGGCATTATCGAATTCTCCGTCTTCGAGGAACAAGAATGCACGCTTTAACAAAGGAGCAATCTCTTGAGCATGACTATCCCCTTGAACAACGACTCTCTCCACTACGGGAGTAGCAGGCTTTTTATCTCGACCGAGGATTTTTTTGATTCCGCGAATCAAATCTTGCATAAACCCGAGTTTAGACATATCTTGTGCTTGAAGATGGGAAAACTCCTGAGGTAAATCGTAAGGATCCATATCTCTGTACGCCGGGATAAGCATTTTCTTTTCGCCGCTTTTAATGAGCGAAAGAAAACGACTCCATTCGTTCTTCACCCATACAGCATTGAAGTATTCGGGTTTTGTTCCGAGAACGACCATAACCTTCGCCGAATTAAGAGCGGCAAATATATACGGCTCGTAGGCGGAACCAAGCTTATCTTCAAGAGTTATACGCGAAAAGAATACCTTAAAGCCTTCTTGTTTTAATTGGTAATACAAATCTTGCGCCAAAACGCTATCGCGTGTACGTCTGCCGTTGTTGTCGCTTTCTTTGTAGCAAATGAAAACGTCGAAAGGCTCTTCCTTTTGAGAAATTGCAAGAATACCTTTTTGTATTTTGTTTATTTCTTTCGCTTCTTTTTCGTAAATAGTGCGTTGCAAACTGTCCGCATATTTTAAGGCAGACTTATAGTTATCGTCATCGAAAATCGAAGTAAACTGAGCGCGATTTACCGTGGGGATGCGTTTATGCGAAGAAGGATCTTCTACGTATTCGATACCAAAACGGCAAAGCACAAGTGACCAATACGCTTCCGCATCGGTGTTATCTTCGTTTAATATCTGCTCGTAGATCCCCATTGCCTTGTCAAATTCGTTATTACGACGGAAATGGTTTGCACGGTCATACATATTTGCGCGCTTGTCGTCATCGAGTTTAGGCAAAGTCTGTTGTGTACCGCAGTATTCGCAAGTCACAACCGTTGTGTTTTCATTTATTTCAAGTGCACCGCCGCACATTTTACACTTAAATGTTGACATTATGTTTCTCCTAATTACGTTTGGGAAAAGTTGCCACCGTCTTTGCTGGCGATAGAGCAATATAAGTTGCAAACATTATTAATTTCTGTCAATATTTTTATCAAAAAGTTATTTTTACTTTTTCGGACAACATTATTTTAATCTCTTACACTTATTGTTTCTTTCGGAAATCAAAGTTAAAAGTTCGTCGGATTCAGTCATAATAACTTCTATATTGTTTTCTGTAATTGCTTTAACGAAAAACAGATAACGTTCTTTAATATTTGTTTCAATAGTCGCAAGCCCTTCATTACTCAAAGGATCGCTATACTTGAACGCGTCGCGAACTTTTTTACAGATTGCTTTGACCTCATCGGATTTTGCCATTGCAAGCAAAGATTCACTTTTTTCCCTCATATCGTAAATGAATGCGGTTTTCGTTTCAACCTTTTCGTCTACGGCAACAACGGCGTCGACTGCGATTTTTGCCTTAACGAGCGCAAAAACGTTTATGACGAGAACGACACCACAAGCAATAGCCGCAATCCAATACGGCAACGGAGTTACGACGATACAAATCAACGCAACGACGAACGTCGATATAAGTCCTATATAACTTACCCTAAAGAGCGAAACATTATAAAACGTCTTTTTAGCGGATTCTTCATTAAATGCAACCGAAGCACAAATCAATTGACCGATGAACGCGCCGATAGTCACGCCCCACCCTATCCAAAACGACGGGGTAAACTTTTCGAGCGTAGGATACGCGGGAATAATAAACGCAAGCAAATTAAACAACCCGAGAAGGACAAACCAACCTAATACGTAATACTTAAAATTCTTTTTCATGATTTTTTACCTCCGTTAAAGTTTCTCTCCGCAATCGAGGCAGAATTTTGCACCTACAGGAACGTTATTGCCGCACTTGGGACAAACGGTTATAAATTTGTGTCCGCATTCGGGACAAAACTTTCCTTTAACTACGGTTTTACCGCAATCGGGACAAACGACGGTATCCCCGGAAGCGGCAACTACTTTTTCTCCGCATTCCAAGCAGAATTTTGCATTTGCAGGGAGATTCGCTCCGCACTTTGTGCATTTAGCGGTCGCCGTATCCGCGGTAGTCGCGGGATTCATTCCCTTGAACATTTCGCCGAGTTGAGGAGCAACAACGCCTGCGGCTGCCATTCCTACTCCGAGCCCTATCATATCGCCGGCAACTCCTCCGCCACCGCCGCTAATAGACATATTGCCGATACCTTCTGCGTAAGCCTTTTGAACGTCTGCGGCAAGCACGTCTCTCTGCGAATATCCCTTAGCCGCCATAACCTCGGCTTCAGCCATACCCGCCATCTTAGTAGCTTGCGCTTCAGCCTGTGCGCGGATAACGTCTCTTTCCGCTTCGCGTCTTGCAAGTTCGGTTGCAGTCGCTTCACGCTCTAAAGCCGCCTTTCTTTCTGCGGCAACCACGGTCGCTTCCGCATCGGCATGCGCACTCTTTACGAGCGCTTCCGCTTGAATCATTTTCGTTTGGAAGGAAACGGTATGTAATTCGCGAAGACGACGGAAATTAGGATCGTTTTCGGGGAGCGCCACGTTGGAAATATAAAACTGCGGAATAGTCAAGCCGTATTCTTCAAATCCGGGAACGATGCTTTTACGTAAAACTTCGGAAAGTATTTCCAAATTCTCGTCGATTTCGAGAATATTGATATTTTGAGATTTGATAGTTCCGGGCAAATGAGCCTTTACCGCATTGGAAATAAGCGGTCTGAAACTATTTTGAATGGACTTGGTAAATCCCGCGCCGTTATCTCCCCAAGCGATACCGTTCATCGTTCCGACAAGTTTCAAAAGAAGCTTGCGTGAGTCGGATACTTCTAAATTCATTTCACCGCAAGCGCCGATTTCAAGCGGAATACCCATACTCGGCTCGATAAACCGAATTTTACTGTCCGTTCCCCACTTGATTGCCATTTGGACGGTCTTGTTGATGAAGTATACTTCGCAATGGCGCCCGTAGTGCGATTTAAAAGTTTGCCAAGCTTAGGAATGTTCTGCGTTTCCAGAGTGTGTCTACCCGCACCGAACATATCCAACGCTTGACCGTTCAAGAAGAAAATTGCTTCTTGAGATTCGTGAACGATTAGCTGCGTAAGGCTATTAAAATCTTCACAAGGGTGTTTCCATATAAAGGTGCTGTTATCGCCTTCATATTTGATGATTTCTGCGATTTGTCCCATAGATATATCCTCCAAAATAATTTTTATTTTTTCACATTTTTACCGATACGGCGAAAAAAACAAAAAAGTGCCGCCTTAAACGAATAAGACGACACATGCAAAAGCGGCTTATTCGCTAAGTTGCGACACTCAGTTAAATAAATAGATCTTAGGCAAAAGATTTTTATGTAATGCAAAACAAGCACACTTATGCACCGTAAGTATACTTTTGCCTTTAAATATTCAACTGAGTCGCATTTTCATTGTAGCACTTTCGGCAAAATATGTCAATGGATTTTTTTAATTTACGCTATAATTTATTGTCGGCTGTAAGGGATAGTGCGGTGCTCATTGACCATCCTCGTAGGAGAGGTTGTACGTAGTGACGGAACGGTCTTTGCCTCGCCTTTTATTGCCTTCCCCTTGAGGCGGAAGGGGGACCGCTTTTGCGGTGGATGAGGTGTCGGCTTAATATATAGGAAAGGCGCGGTTATCTTGGCAAAGTTGTTCTTTTGTATTTGTGACCGCATCGGTCTACTTACGTAACGGATGTTTGTCGTTGCAGTTAGGTTCTTCTAAAAAATAAAGGATTTGCCGTATTTTTGCTTTAAAAACGGCAAGAAAATAGGGCTATAAGCCCGTTATCGGTGATAATCTGTAATTTTTACGGCGGTGGGGCGTAAATATCGCCTTAACCGATTAAATTTTACTAAAAGTGCCGTTAATCGACTTATAGGCAGGTTTTTGTTCGCAATAGTCGACGTATTTTATGATGCCGTCCGATATGGTTTCCGCCATTTTGTATACGGGCGAAAACCTTGTAAGGTTCATAAAAACTTCGTTGTTTTTTGACCGCGGGGCGACGATTCCGATAATTGAACCGTCGCCTAAAAGGGGTAATTTTTTCTCGGCACCGAGACCCGGGAAAATCCCCTCGTCGCTGATTTTAATTTTTCCGACGTCACAGTCGCAACCGACGGCTGCGTCGATAACGAGCGTTTTCGATAACGGGTGGACATCGTTTATAAAATCTTTTACGACGGAAATTTCTTTTGCGGTAATTGTTTTGCCAAGGCTTCCGTAGACGAACGCTTTAATATTTGCTTCCTTTAATTTTGTTCCGACAAGCGGACCTAACGCGTCGCCTATCGCAGCGTCCGTACCCACGCAAATTATCACGGGGACGTAACTTTGAAAGACCGCGTCGAGCGCGTCAGCTATTTTTGAGGCTGTGATTTTTTGATTTTCGTAAAAACTGTATTCCATAGTAATTTGATTATTGACCTTTGCGATAATGTTTAAACCGTTTTGATTCTTTTAGGTTTAAACGCCATTAAATTGTTGAATAATTCTTTAAAAAATGGTACAATAGTCGCAAAGGAGGTTTTTGATATGTATTTGTTGGCGATGCAGTTTTCTACCGTTATAGATATCGCGCTCGTCGTTGCCTTGCTCGTTTTTGCGATTGTCGGTTTGTGCAAAGGGTTTATTAAACAACTTGTAGGGCTTTTAAGTACAATCGCCGCGCTTGTTGTCGCCTACTTTTTTTGCGATGACGTTGCCAATCTTTTGATGAAATCATCTATCGGCACCTCGCTTGCAGAATCTGTTAAAAATCTTTTCGGCGAAAGTTGGAACATCGACTTGCCGATTTCAGAACTTGCCGAATTTATTAACCAGCAAAACTTGCCGTCGTTTATATCCAACGCCATAACGAAAGCGGTCGAACAGCTTGGCGAAATCGAAACGGTTAACTTTGCCGAGATTGCAGGCGGTATCATTACAAAATATATTTTCGTCGCGATTTCATATCTTGTAATCGGTGCGGTTGCAAAATTAGTATTCTTCCTTGTTGAAAAATTGCTTGCTTTCATTATTCGAAAATCGCCGCTTAAAATCATCGATAGAATTTTGGGACTTATACTTTGCCTTATTAAAGGATTGTTGATTGTTTGGCTCGTGCTGTTATTATTAAGTGTGTTGTCGGTGGTGCCGTCGCTCGAAGGATTAAAGGCGGCTCTTGAAGAAAGCGTGGTTGCTAAGTTCTTATCGGAAGTTAACCCCTTTACATGGTTAGTCGGGTTAGTCCTTAACAAAGGTTAATCTTTTTAGCGCACAAATTATTTTGTGCGCTTTTATATTTAGCGCATCAAAATTTGAATTGTGAATGATTTAAAAGACTTAGCGGTATTGCGTCGAGCATACTGCTAAGTCTTTTGGTTTATATTTTGTTACAAGTATCTTAAGAATGGCTTTGTAATGCATAAATAATGAACAGAATATTCATCAAAGTCGGTTTTTGACGCCAAAATACGACAAACGAAATTGTGAAACATTCAGCCGAGACATAGTACTTTTTTAAAATTAGTTTTTGACGTATTTTGGCCGTATTTTGACCAAAAATCGATGAATTGAGGCAGAATCGCCCAGTTTTTAAGGCGGAATTTTTGACCTCGTATTTGTCAAAATTCTTTCGGATTTTTGTCAAATTACCGTTTCGTGAAACATTTCGGGTTATTTTGACTGATTTTTTTGATGTTTCACGTGAAAAAATTGCGCATAAATATGTTTTTATATGCAAAAATAATCAAAAAGCGGCGTTGATAATGTCGGGGCATATTTTAACAATGTTCAATTTTAAAGTGGATGTGATACATTTAATGATTTTAGTACGTATCCCCCTATCGTGGTGATAATAACGGCTGTGATAATGTGATTGAAAGGTTCGTTGAAGCATCGGTATATATTTTAATAATTGCATATTGGATAGCGGAAAATGATAAGTAAATATTGTAAAACCGTCATGTAAATAGCGCCAAATTGTTTGGCGCGTAAATTGCTCCGGGCGCATACTTTGGTTGGCACAAAAAAACTAATGCGCTAAAAGTTTAAGTGTAATAATTGGCAGAATCCTTGACGGTTTTAGTTTTAAAAAGACATAAATTAATAAGATGAAACGGTTTTTAAAATGATAGTTGTGTAAGTATTTTTAATATAAAAAGCCGTGCGTTTATTTCAGAATTGTGTCAAAAAAAGCCAATAAAATTTCAACGGATTCTGTTAGAATTCATTTTAAAAACAGCAAAAACCTCGTTAATTTGCTTAAATCCTCGGTCTTTACGTAGACGTAAGCCAAAATTACAGTAAACTTGTGTTTTTTCAAGGCTTATTATTAATTGCTGTCGACTAAAAGATTCACCCTACTGTATTCCCCAAGAAGCATCTTATTGAATACAAACGTTGTTGCGCCTTGAAATCATAGCGCATAAAACCAAAAGTGCAAATATCGCGTAATTGCGCTTACAATGTTTCACGTGAAACATAAGTAATGTTTTATAAATTTATATTTAAAAAAAAAGTGTGTGTTTTGTTGGTAAATGATATAAAATTGTAAATAAAGACTTATAATTTTGAAAAAAGTCAAAATGAATTCTAACAGAATGAATGAATCATTTCAGACGGAAATTTGTGGCGGTTTCTGTTAAAAGATATTGATGTTTAACATATAAATGACATATTTGTTGCAAAAATTAAGTAGCCGATTATAATATTGCTTGTAAATTAAAATATGATTCGGTATAAAACGATTTCTATATACTAAAAGCAGTAAAGATTTAAATTATATAGTCTATCTTCGCTTATAACTTGACAGTTCGATGTCTCTTTTTGATAAAATGGATTCTAACAGAATGGTTGATGTTGTGTTATGGATAAAAAATGTGTAACTCGCTTAAAATTAACCGACTTTTTACGTTTTTATTAGAAAAAACAATTATCTAATTATGAATTTTTGAGAATTTTTGAGAATTGTCTTAAACTACTTGAAATTTCAGGTGTTAAATAATTAACGACGCAATAGCTTGTGTTTGCGTTAAAATATATAATTAATTCGTTAACTATAATTGCACCTATATTTTATGCTGAAATCGCTAAATAATTTAAAATGAATTCTAACAGAATAGGTTTTAAACTGACAGCGTAAAATTTAAGCAATTCTGTATGAAAAATACTTGTTTTATGATCAATTTCATTGATGTTTTAATAGTTTTAGTGGTAAATTATCGGTGTAACTTGATATGACTTATTCTTGTTTGGGGTTTATATAAAAAACTGCGCAGTGTAACAAGTAATCATGGAATGACAATGTATCCCAAAAAAAGCAAATGAATTCTAACAGAATGACTTTGTAAATATCGCACACAAATATTAATTGGTTTTCTATGATTACATTCGGAAATTTTGCAAACAAACAAGAATTTACAATAAAACAATAAATTGCAGTGCTGACGATGATTTTATGCGTAAAATTGAAATAATTTATAAGTAAAAACATTTGCGCTTGAAATTTTTGCTAATTTTCGATAAAAAAACTAAAATGAATTCTAACAGAATCACATTTTTTGCGGTGAGAATATTTGTCTAATTATTTAAGAATTTATTTGCAAAAATCTAAAGAATTACAAGAAGAACTTTGTTTACTAAGATAATTTGTTATTTTAAATATCTTTGGTGCAATAAATTATTATTGCGTTATTTTTATTAAAATTTTACATAAAAAGTTATGCGTCTATAAATTTTATAAAATGGCGTGAGTTAATTCGTTATGATACTCCGAAGCCAATATATCAATGAATATTACCTCATTTTGGTTTAAACTTTTGTCAAAGCGGTGAATGATGTTAAAATATGGTAATAAATTAATATTTAAGCTAAAAAATTTAGGATTTTTACCGATTTTTTGTCAAAAACATTGATATTGATATTATTTAGGGAAAATGTTGTCAAATTGTTTGTTTTTATTGAAATTGTTTGTAAATTTAGCGTAAAAAGCTTCGGTAATATGTGCGATAACGTAAAAACAAGTTGTTATATGAAAATGCCGTATTTTGTATCGATTTGAAATATAGTATAGTATTTTTGCTGCTTCGATACGAAAAATACTTAAAAATATTAAGTTTTTAATAAATTTACTTGTTTTTTTCGATATAAATCGATTTTTAGAGCAAAATAGTTGAATGCTCGGTAAAAATCTGTTAGAAACTTACGTTTTAAGAGTTTTTTTCCTATTAAGCTTGATTTTTTTCATATAATGGCTTATTTTGAAAAATTGCTAAAAGTTGATCTATTTTACATAAAAACCGACAAAAAACGGGCGATTTTTATGACGCAGCGTTATTGTTTTGAAAATTCTGATAAAAACAGCCAATTGATTACGGTTTTGTTGATATTTTGCTTGAAAATGTTGATTTTTGGTGTTTTTTTAGTGTTTGATAGACTTTTTGCGGATAACGTAATAAATCCCCGGAAGATAAAACAGTTAAATCTATCGAAATAATATTATATACAAATTATAATTATTCATACTCTATAATCGAATTGCCGTTAATGAATATAAATACTTATGCCCGATGGTTTAGTTATAACCAAGTATGAAAATCTAATATAAACACGTAATATGTATCCAATATCAATTATATATATACAACAATCGCATGTCGGTTAATTGAATATAATTTACATTTACATTCAAGCACTAATGCATATTTCACGTGAAACATACCGCTAAAAATGTTCTCCTTCTTTTAAAATTTTCTATTTATTTCCACAATGTGAAAATTGTTTGCAAATTTAATGAATTTGTAAAAACACCTTTAAAACTATTGGTGAAAGATTGCCAAATAATTAGCAATGTGTTAAAATATAATAAATAATCAACAATTTACTTATAATAAATGTAAACGCATCTTATTTTGATTTTGCGCCGTACGTTTCGTGGGTTATCCTTACAAACTTGCGCGAAAAAGATATTTAAGATTTCGGAGGATTAAATGAAAAATTCAGCAAAAGTGCTAATCGGTATAGGAATAATGATTCTTTTAGCCTTACTGTTAGCAAATTATTTTTACGACGATAGTCAAGACGTGTCGGTATTTTGGGATAAAGCGGGCGTAGTTTTTGTCGATACCGAAGAAAACGGCAGTCAAACCTACAAAGTAGGTGACGAATATACAGATAAAGACAATAAAAAGTACGACGTCAATTATGTCGGTGACGGATTTATTATTACCAGCAAGTGTTCTATTGACCGTTATTACGTAGATTATTACACGCTTGTGGGTTACAAAGACAAAAAAACGGTCGTAAAATCCTATTTTAGCCGTGCAGATTACGAGTATGACGTTTTAAAAGCATTGCAAGCTTGCGACGTTACGGCTGCTGCTTCTAATCCCAATGCCGGGAATTTATGGTCGGATTTGATATTCCCGATAGCCTCGATAGCAATCGGCATCTTTATTATAGTATTGTTCGTGCGGCAAGCACGCGGAACTAATAGCGGCGCTTTCGATTTCGGAAAGACGAAAGCCCAAGTTATTTCAAACGTTAAAGTCAGATTTTCCGACGTAGCCGGTGCGGACGAAGAAAAGGAAGAACTAAAAGAAGTCGTCGACTTTTTGAAAAATCCGCAAAAATTTACAGCCTTGGGTGCAAGAACGCCTAAGGGTGTACTGTTAGTCGGTAATCCCGGTACGGGTAAAACCTTGTTTGCGAAAGCAGTTGCCGGCGAAGCGAACGTTCCGTTTTTCTCGATAAGCGGTTCCGATTTCGTCGAAATGTTTGTCGGTGTCGGCGCATCGAGAGTACGCGATTTATTTAATACTGCTAAAAAGAATCAGCCTTGTATTATCTTTATAGACGAAATCGATGCGGTCGGTCGTCAACGCGGAGCCGGACTCGGCGGAGGAAACGACGAAAGAGAACAAACTTTGAACCAATTATTGGTACAGATGGATGGTTTTGAAAGTAATGAAGGCATTGTCGTTATGGCTGCAACTAACCGCGCCGACGTTTTAGACCCCGCGCTTTTAAGGCCGGGAAGGTTCGACAGAACGATTTACGTCAATATGCCCGACGTTAAAGGTCGTGAAGCGATTTTGAAAGTTCACGCAAGAAATAAACCGCTTGCGCCCGACGTAAATTTCAAAGTATTGTCGCGTATGACGGGCGGATTCAGTGGTGCCGATTTAGCGAATTTACTTAACGAAGCAGCGATTTTAGCCGCTCGTGAAAACAGAAAATACATTACAAATCAAGATCTTTACGAAGGTATAAACAAGGTGCTTTTAGGTCCGCAAAAGAAGTCGAGAATCGTTACGGAAACCGACAAGAGAATGACGGCTTACCACGAATCGGGACACGCTATTTTGGCGGCGATTTTACCCGGTTGCAACCCCGTGCACGAGGTTTCGATTATACCGCGCGGTATGGCGGGCGGATATACGATGACGCGTCCCGACAACGACGATCAATACCTTGTAAAATCAAAACTCAAAGACGATCTTATAATGACTATGGGCGGAAGAGCCGCAGAAGAAATCATCTGTCACGAAGTTTCTTCCGGTCCGAGTTCCGACATTTCGCACGTTACAAAACTTGCTAAGCGTATGGTTACCGAATGGGGCATGAACGAAAAGTTAGGTCCCGTATGTTACGGTAGCGACACTGAGATATTCCTTGGTCGCGATTATCAGACGAAAGCCGATTTTAGCGAAGAAACGGCGCGTTCTATCGACGATGAAGTCCGTTCGATAGTAAACGAAAGTTACAAAAAGGCGGTTGACCTTTTGAATGAAAACAGAGCCTTACTTGACACGATGGCAAGGGTGTTGCTTGAAAAGGAAACGATTTATTCGGACGAAGTCGATATGATTATCAATGGCAAATCGGCTCAAGAAGTTATCAAATATATGGAAGAAAGAGATGCCAAATCCGGCGGCAATCCGTTTTCTCGTATGGAAAACGCTTCGGCTAGTCAAAATAATAACGAAGACGCTTTTAACGGTGAAAACCAAACGCAAGATAACGAGCCGTTTAAACCGAACGATTTCCGTTAATCTTAATTCGTTAACCAAAACACTTTCACTATTTTTTAGAAAAAACGTCGATAATCGGCTTATAGCCACACTTTTCAGTGCTTGCGCGAGCCGAATCGACGATGAACTTTCAGATAAGGAGTACATCATGGGAAGAATAATTGCGATTTCAAACCAAAAAGGCGGCGTCGGAAAAACGTCTACTTGCATTAACTTTGCCGCAGGGCTTGCTCTTAAAGGAAAAAAAGTACTTGTCGTCGATATGGACGCGCAAGGTAACGCAACGACCGGTTTGGGAATTTCTAAAAGCGAGCTTGAAAACAGTATTTACGACGTGTTGATAAACGAAACACCGGCTAAGTCGGTTATCGTTTCAACCAAGGTGGACAATCTTTCCGTGTTACCGTCAAGTATAGACCTTGCCGGGGCGGAGGTCGAATTAGTGTCGCAAAAAGGGCGTGAAAAACGTCTTGCGCTCGCATTGGCAAAAATAAAGGACGAGTACGATTACGTTATTATAGACTGTCCGCCTGCAATCGGACTTTTGACGATTAACGCTTTGGCTGCCGCCGACGGCGTGCTTATACCGATACAGAGCGAGTATTACGCCTTAGAAGGTTTAAGCCAACTCGTCAATACTATCAAACTAGTCGTAAAATCGCTTAATCCGAAACTTGTCATTGAAGGCGTTTTGATTACGATGTACGACGGCAGGGCGCTTATTTCGAGGCAAATTGTCGACGAGATAAAGAAGTATTTCGGAAGCAAAGTTTTCGACACGATGATACCGCGTAACATTCGCGTTTCCGAAGCTCCGAGCCACGGTAAGCCCGTAATGCTTCACGATAAGCGGTGCAGGGGCTCCGTCGCGTACGTAAATTTCGTCGACGAATACCTTGCAAAAAATCAATGAACGTATTATAATTAAGATAACACAGTAGAAGAAATCCGATAATTGGGAGGTAGTTAAAAATGGCAAAAGGTTTGGGTAAAGGATTTGCGGCGCTTCTTCAAGATACGCAAGAAGATTACAGCAAGTTTTCGTTTGAAAACCTCGGCGCGGAGGGTGAAGAAATCAAAAACAGCGTGGTTGAGATAGATATCGAGCTTATCGAAGCAAATCCAAATCAGCCGAGGAAAATATTCGATCCGACAAGTTTGCAAGAACTTGCCGATTCTATTGCCGTCCACGGCGTTATAATGCCTATCGTTGTCAATAAAAAAGGCAGCAAGTACATGATAATCGCGGGCGAAAGACGTTGGCGTGCAAGTAAACTTGCGGGCATGAAAAAAGTCCCCTCGATAATCAAGGATTACAACGAAAGACAGGTTAAGGAAATCTCGCTTATAGAAAACTTACAGCGCGAAGACTTAAACCCCATCGAAGCGGCGAACGCCATGAAACTGTTGATGGAAGAGTATTCCATCACGCAAGAAGAACTTGCCGAAAGAATCGGTAAAAGCCGTTCGGCGATTGCGAACACTTTAAGGCTTTTGACGCTCGACCAAGGCGTTATCGATTTAGTGTCCACAAACCAATTGTCGCAAGGTCACGCGCGTGCCCTTATAACGCTTCCGCAAAACGAACAGCTTAACATCGCTAAGCGTGCCGTTTCCGAGCGTATGTCGGTAAGAGAAGTCGAACAAGCCGTTAAAAACTATTACAATCCTCCCGAAGACGAAAAGAGAAGAAAAAAAGCCGAAATGGAAGCCAATATGAGCGTCGAGCTTAAAGATTTGATTTTAAGAATGCAACGCTCCTTCGGAACCAAAGTAAGCGCTATCGGAAACGATAGAAAGGGTAGAATTTATATCGATTATTATACGCGCGACGATTTGGACAGAATTTCCGACTTGCTTGAAAAGTTGAAATAAAAATAGCTGATAACGGGCTTATAGCGTGACTTTTTAATAATCGCGACACGTTTGTGGTTCGTATATTTATCGTAAGAACAAACAAAAAACGAGTATTGTTACTCAAACAAAAATAATTTACGGAGGCAGTGATATGAAAGTTATCTTACTTCAGGACGTAAAAGGAACCGGGAAAAAAGGAGATATTTGCGAAGTTTCCGACGGCTATGCAAGGAATATGCTTTTTAAAAAGAATCTCGCGAAAGAAGCGACCGCCGTCGAAGTCAACAGTTTAAAGATAAAAAAGGAAGCGGAAGAATTTCACCGTAAGGAAGAAGAAAAACGCCTTACCGCTTTGGCAAGAGAAATTCACGGCAAAAAAGTTACTTGTCAAGCCTTTGCCGGGGCTAACGGTAAAATTTTCGGCGCGATAACCAATGCCGAAATCGCTTCGGCGCTTGAAAAAATCGGTTACACCGTCGATAAAAAGAAAATCGTCGTGTCCGAACCTATTAAAAAGACGGGAACTTACGACGTAGAAATCAAACTTATTTCGGGTATTCCTTGCAAAATCAAGGTTGAAGTCGAGGGAACGAGCAAAAAATAAGTTAAAATAAAGCCGTTTTTCCAAAATTAATTAAAATTTTTAAAAAATATTGAAAAATTCGGCTAAAACGTTATGCAAAAGTTTTAAAACTTGCTATAATATATAGGCAAATTGCGGAAGGACGTAGTTTTTCCGCTTTATATCGGGGTGTGGCGCAGTTTGGTAGCGCGCTTGAATGGGGTTCAAGAGGCCGCAAGTTCGATTCTTGTCACTCCGACCAAAAACAGGCACTTGCAAAAGCAAGTGTTTTTTTGTAAATTTTTTTAAAGTTCGATTTTTGACCTTAGGAGGATACGTTTGAAAAAAGCCGTAAAAAAGAACAAACCTAAATATAACGCGTTCGAAAACACTGCGTTTATGTTAAGGCTTGCTTGGACGAGCGAAGAAAAGAAGGTAATATTTTTGGGAATATTAACTTCGCTTTTAGCCGTTGCGTTAAACTTAATCAATCTTTACGTCGCGCCGACTATCCTTGCTGCGGTCGAAAACAAAGCGGAGTTTTCGACGCTTATTGTTACGATACTCGTTTTCGTGGGACTTTTAATCGTCGTGTCCGCCGCGTCGTCTTACGTTGCGGAAAATATTATGTTCGGAAGAATCTCCGTACGAACCGAAATTATCAACATGATAAACAAGAAGTCCGCTACGACGTCATATCCGAACGTTTTCGACGACGACTTTAATAAACTTTTGGCAAAATCTTACGGGTGCGTTAATAGCAACGACGCCGCAAGCGAAGCAATTTGGACGACGTTAACCGACCTATTGACCAACATTTTAGGTTTTGTCATTTACGTTTTGCTGTTATCGTTCGCCGAGCCTTTACTTATTTTGGCGGTAGTGGTTACGACCGTTATAAGTTATTTTGTGAGCAAACGTTTAAACGAATACGGATATCGTCATCGCGACGAGCAAGCCGAATACGAAAAACACGGTTGGTATATAATAGACGTTTCCCAAAGACCTGAATACGCTAAGGATATAAAGATTTTCGGGCTTCTTCCTTGGATAAACGAAGTTTATCGTAAAGCCGTAAACGCTTACGTCGCTTTCCATAAAAAAGCCGAGGGCGTTTACGTTTGGGGAAGCATTTTAGACCTTTTGCTGACTTTTTTAAGGAACGCTTTGGCGTACGCTTTTTTGATAGGCTCCGTTATTCGAAACAGTATAACCGTATCTGAATTTTTGCTTTATTTTTCGGCTGTAAGCGGTTTCGCGACTTGGGTTACGGGGATACTCGGCGGATTGAACACTTTAAACAAGCAATCGCTCGACATAAACACGATAAGGGAAGTTTTGGAATTCAAAGAACCTTTCAAATTCGAGGAAGGCTTGCCTTTGGCTATCGAAAAAGATAAGGGCTACGAAATTGCTTTAAATAACGTAAGTTTTCGTTATCCCGGGGCGGAAAAAGATACTCTTACGAATATAAATTTAACTCTAAAAATCGGCGAGAAATTGGCGGTCGTAGGGTTAAACGGAGCAGGTAAAACAACGCTTATAAAACTTATTTGCGGCTTTTTGGATCCGACGGAGGGCAAAGTTACTTTAAACGGCGAAGATATACGACAATATAATCGAAACGATTACTACAAAGTCTTTTCCGCCGTTTTTCAGTCCTTTTTGATTTTGCCGACGACTATTGCGGCAAACGTCGCTCAAACCGAGGACGGCATAGATATGAACAAGGTAAAGCAATGTGTCGAAAAAGCCGGTCTGACCGAAAAGATAGAATCGCTTCCTAAAGGCTACGATACTTTCTTAAGACGGGAAATCTATGACGAAGCCGTACTTTTGTCGGGCGGCGAAACTCAAAGACTGATGCTTGCAAGGGCGTTATATAAAGACGCGCCGATAGTTATATTGGACGAGCCGACCGCCGCGCTGGATCCGATTGCCGAGTCGCGAATTTATCAAAAATACGACGAGATGACAAACGGGAAATCTTCCGTTTATATATCGCACCGCCTTGCGTCGACGCGCTTTTGCGATCGCATAATTATGGTTGACGGCGGAGCGATTGCCGAGGAAGGCACCCACGAACAACTTCTTCAAAAAGGCGGAAAGTACGCCGAACTTTACCAAGCACAAAGCAAATATTACAAAGAAGGCGGTGATGTAAATGAGAACGATTGAAACAAGAACCTCCTTTTGTAACGCGATGAAAAACAATCGGAAGGCTTTGAACCTCGTGTTCAAGGAAAATCCTCAAGCGATAGTTTCGCGTTTTATTCTTTCGATTTGGAACGCATTAACGCCTTACGTCGTTATTTATCTTTCGGCGCTTGTCATCGATGAACTTTGCGGCGATAGGAATCCCGACAGATTAAAGTTTTTGGCACTTACTACGATAACGGTTACTGCTCTTATTTCTCTTATCGGCGCGATTTTGACTAAGTGGAGAAATTCCCATAACGCTTCTTATTGGTATGCGGTACAAAACATTACTCGCAAAAAAATACTGTCGATGGATCACATCGATCGCGAAGACGTAAAAACCACCGACCTTATAAGCTTTATCGAACAAAACGTTAACAGTCAAGGCTGGGGCGTATACAAAGTAGTGCGCGATTACCAAGCGCTTTTGACTTCCGTTTTCGGTCTTTTGGGCGGCGTAACGCTTACCGTAAGTCTGTTTTTGTCGAAAGTCCCCGAAAGCGGCGGTAAATACCTTGTGCTTAACAATCCCCTCGTCGCTATAGGCGTAATAGTCGCGATGCTTGCTATAACCGTCGTTGCGCCGTTGTTTTCCAACAAAGCCGAAAGTTATTGGAGCAAAAACACCGACAAGCATAATCTCGGCAACAGATTGTTCGGTTTTTACGGTTTTTTGGGACAGAATACGGAAATGGCTGCAGATATAAGAGGTTACCGTCAAGATTTGATTTGCGACAAGTATAACCGCGACAAGGAAAGCGTGTTTTGTTCAAAAGGATATTTTTCCAAGCTCGCAAAGGGGCCTATCGGTATATATTCGGCGGTTTCGAGCGCGGTTTCCGTATTGTTTACAGGTATAGTTTACGCCTTCGTGTGCTTAAAAGCCTTGGGCGGAGCCTTCGGACTGGGGGCGATTACTCAATACGTCGCGTCGGTAACCAAAGTTTCGTCTAACGTATCGAGTTTGATACAGACTTTGGGCAGTATGCGCACGAATTCATCCTTCTTGGATTACGTTTTCGAACTTTTAAACATGCCGTCAAGCATGAGTACGGGAACCGACAAGGTAGAAAAAACGGAAGCGGGCGAGTATGAAATAGAGTTTAAAAACGTTTCGTTTAAGTACCCCGGTAGCGAAAATTTTGCCTTGCGTAACGTTAATTTCAAGTTTAAAGCGGGTAAGCGCCTCGCCGTCGTCGGCGAAAACGGTAGCGGAAAAAGCACGTTTATTAAACTTTTATGTAGGCTTTACGATCCTACCGAAGGGCAAATATTTTTGAACGGTAAAGACATAAAAGAATTGGATTACGACGAGTATATTTCCTTATTTTCCGTAGTGTTTCAGGATTTTCAACTTTTTGCTTTAAAACTGGGCGAAAACGTCGCCGGTAAACAAGATTACGATAAAGAAGTCGTTTTAGATTGCCTCGATAAAGCGGGATTTAAGGAAAATCTTGCAAAAATCGGCGGTTTGGATACTTATTTATATAAAAACTACGACGAAAACGGCGTAACCGTTTCGGGCGGGGAAGAACAAAAAATCGCGATTGCGCGCGCGCTTTATAAAAACGCGCCTTTCATCGTTTTGGACGAACCTACCGCGGCGTTGGATCCTATCGCCGAGGCTGAAATTTACGAAAAGTTCGACAAAATATCGGGCGATAAGACTTCCGTTTATATAAGTCACAGATTGTCTTCGTGCAAATTTTGCGACGAAATCGCCGTTTTCGATAGTGGCGAAATAATACAGCGCGGCACGCACGAAGAACTTTTAACAAAAGAATCCGAAAAGTATTACGAACTTTGGAACGCTCAAGCAAAATATTATACCGAAACTTTACAAAACAATAATTAACAAAATGCGGCGAAAGTCGGGCTATAAGCCCGTTATCGCCGCATTTTTTATATAATTTAGTATAAGGATTTTTAAAAAACGTCGTATTTTTTGCCGTTTTCCCGTTTTTAAAAAACGTTTATGAAAAGCGAAAAACGATTTTTTCTTGAAGTTTTCACGTCCCGTACAAAATAAAGGGCGTAATTTCATTGACAAGGAGTAGGCGGCGGATGTATAATGCTAACACTGTTAGCAAAAGACGAGGCGCTCGAATGGAACTTTCGTTCATACAAGAACAAATGAAAGAAGTTTGCAAAACTAAAAATTGGCGTAATTTAGTCGGACTTATCGACGACGGATATAAAGGAATGTTCGTTATTTTGCGTATTTTGCAAGAAAACGGCACCGTTACCGCCGGGCAACTTGCCAAAGAAATGAACGTTTCGACGGCGCGCATAGCAAGCGCCATTAATACGTTAGAAAACAAAAATTACGTCAGGCGAGAAAAAAACGACGAGGACGCGCGCAAAGTAACTATTAGCATTACACCGCAAGGCGACGCCGTTTTTAACGAGCGTAAAATAAAAATCGAAAAAATGCTCGCCCCCGTTTTCGAAAATCTTACCGAAGAAGAAATCGAAACTTTTTTCGCCATTTTGAAAAAAGCATTGTCGTAAGCCCTTAAACCTAAAAGCGTTTTATTAAGGTTTGCGGTTCGTTTAAAAAACTATCCGATGAAGCAGATTAAGTCGTCTGCTTTTTACTTCTTAAAATTATCTAACACTATTAGGAGATTCATGTTAAAATTAAAATCAATCAAAAAAGACTACGTTACGGGCGATATGACCGTACATGCGCTTAAAGGGATAGACCTAACCTTTAGGGATAACGAATTCGTTTCTATTCTCGGTCCGTCGGGTTGCGGAAAAACAACCTTACTAAACATTATCGGCGGACTCGATCATTACACCGACGGCGAACTTTTCATCGACGGCGTAAGCACTAAAAATTACGGCGACAGGGACTGGGATACCTATCGCAATCACAGAATCGGTTTTGTTTTTCAAAGTTACAATTTAATACCTCATCAAACCATACTTGAAAACGTAGAACTTGCTCTTTCCATTTCCGGCGTCGATAAAAACGAACGTACCACTCGCGCGAAAGAGGCTTTGGATAAAGTAGGGCTTAAAGGATTATATAACAAAAAGCCCAACCAACTGTCGGGCGGGCAATGTCAAAGGGTTGCGATAGCGCGTGCTCTTGTAAACAACCCGGAAATTCTTCTTGCCGACGAACCTACCGGTGCGCTCGATACTGTTACGTCGGTACAAATTATGGATCTTATTAAGGAAATATCGTCGGACTGTCTTGTCATTATGGTAACGCACAATCCGGACCTTGCCGAAAAATATTCCACGCGTATCATTAAACTTTTGGACGGCGAAGTTTTATCGGACAGCGCACCGTATAAAGAAGGCGAAGACGAGAAAAAGAAGAAAGTCGGGCGCAAAACCCCGACTAAAAAATCCAAACTATCCTTTTCGGCGACTTTTAGGCTTTCGGCGCGCAATCTTCATTCCAAACTAAAACGAACTTTGCTTGTTTGCCTTGCGGGGGCGATAGGGATTATAGGCGTCGCGTCGGTACTGTCGGTGTCGACGGGCGTACAAAATTATATTACCGACATGCAAAACGATATGTTGTCGGGAAACCCCGTTACTATAAACGAGGAAGCGATGAATTTAAGCGCGCTTACCTCGCGAGTCAACAGACAAACTCAAAAGGACGCTATTACAAATTCTGTCGAGGACGGATACATAAACGTAGACGAGACGATAGATTACCTCGTGTCGCGCGGCGGCGACGCTTCGAGTTTGAAAGTTAAAAATAATATCACCAAAGAGTACGTAGATTACGTAAAACAAATGCCTAAGGAATACTATTCGGCGATAGTTACCGAAAGCGGAATAGATTTATCTAACAATCTTTACACCGATTACACTTTGTCGGGGTATAGCGAAAAGCAAAAACTGTCTCTGTCGGCGGCGGAAAAGATTTATACTTCGATGCTCGAAAAGACCGAGTATAAAGATTATTCCCAATATATTTCCATGCTGACGGGAACTTTTTCCGAAGCCCCCGACAACGAAGAATTCATACTTTCCCAGTACGATATCGTATGCGGAGATAAAATCCCGACAAGCGCGAACGAAATTATGATAGTCGTAAATAAAGATTACGAAATATCCGACCTTTTGCTTGCGCAGTTCGGATATTACACGCAAGACGAATTTATCAATCTTTTGTTTAAAGCCGTAGGAGACGAAAATTACGATAAAACGTTGGATAAAGGCAAGTTTTCGTACGATGAACTTTTAGGAAAAACTTTTACGTGGTATCCTAACGACGTCGTGTTTACGAAAACTAACGAATTATCGCCTTTGTCGGCGGTTAATCCCTTTACCTATAACGCTTACGAAACGGAAGAATTCACGGGCGGAAAAACTCTTAAAGTGACCGCGATTTTGAAACAAAAAGACGGACTTTCCTACGGGTGCTTGGATAGCGGATTTTATTATACTTCCGCGTTAAAAGACTGGATTATAGAGAAAAATATTGACTCGCAAATCGTAAACTATTTAAACGCCGAGGGAAAGGATTCGTTTACGAGTATGAATTATAATTCTCAAAATATAGGCATAACGTATAACTACGAATTCTACCAAAACGGTGTAAAATACGAAGAAACGGGCTTTGTCGGTAGCAGCGGTATTAACGGAGTTATCGCTTCCATGACGGGACAAAACGCAAAAACCTATTCTTTGACCAAAAGGGAATTGGGCGGAGTAAGTATCCCTAACGCCGTAAAAATATATCCGACGGATTTTACTTATAAAGACGGCGTTACCGAATATATATCGAAGTGGAACGAAGACGGCAATATCACCGTGGGCAAAACGGTTTTGTCTAAAGCCGATCGTGCCGAAATCGTTTATACTGACAATCTTTCTATCGTAATAAGCCTTGTAAACAACATGATCGACATGGTTACCGCCGCGCTTATCGCGTTTACGGCGTTGTCGCTTGTCGTTTCGACCGTTATGATAGCCATTATAACTTACGTTTCCGTTATCGAAAGAATTAAAGAAATCGGGGTAATAAGGTCGCTCGGCGGAAGAAAAAAAGACGTGTCGGGGCTGTTTATTGCCGAAACCTTTATCATCGGCGGTACGTCGGGACTTATAGGGGTAGGCGTTACCTATTTATTGTCGGCGCTACTCAATCTTATAGTGAACAAACTTTTCGGCATCGCCGCCATCGCGACGTTGACGTTACCGACCGCGATAGGAATGGTGCTTTTAAGCATTGCGCTTACCGTAATAGCGGGGCTTGTACCGGCAAGGCTCGCGGCGAAAAAAGATCCCGTCGTGGCACTTAGAAGCGAATAATAAAAAATTCGTCTGAAAAGACGATTAATCGAGAGGTAGAAATATGGATTTAATGAAAGCAATGAACGAAAGACATTCGGTAAGAAGTTACCTCGATAAACCTATCGAGGACTCGCTTGTCGAACAACTCAACCGAGAAATCGACTGCTGTAACAAAGACGGCGGACTTAATTTTCAACTCGTCGTCAACGAGCCGAAAGCATTCGATTCCTTCATGGCACATTACGGCAAATTTTCGGGCGTAACGAATTACGTCGCCCTTATCGGGAAAAAAGGGATGGACGAAAAAATCGGTTATTACGGCGAAAGAATCGTTTTAACGGCACAAGCGTTAGGGCTTAACACGTGCTGGGTTGCAATGACTTACAAAAAAATAAAAACGGCGTTTAAGGTAGGTGGCGGCGAAAAACTTTATTGCGTTCTCGCATTGGGTTACGGCGCGACGCAAGGCGTTCCTCATAAGGAAAAGCCTTTGTCGAAAGTCATCGTCGACACTCAAAATCCGCCCGCTTGGTTTTTAAACGGAGCAAAAGCGGCACTTTTAGCGCCGACCGCGATGAATCAGCAAAAATTCACGTTTTCCTATAAAGACGGAAAAGTCGTTGCCCAAAGGGGCGTCGGATTTTATTCCAAAATAGATCTCGGCATAGTCAAATATCATTTCGAATTAGGCGCGGGAAAGGAAAACTTTACTTGGGCGTGACCGATTTTAGTTATAATCGAGTATAAACAAAAAGCGTTAAAAACACGGCTATAGGTCGGTTATTAACGCTTTTTTGATTTTATTCGTAATTATTTTACGCGAACGCTTAGTTTAAAAACAAAATCGTCGGGGGATTTTTCGGCAAGTTCGTCTATAAGGTATTCTTCATAAACGATGCCGTAAGCGTTTAGCCGGTTTTCAGAAATATAATTTTTGAAAGATTGGTAAGCGGCGGCGGTTTTGCCGTATTCGCCTTTAAAATAACCTACGGCGTATTTTCCCGCGGGCATAAAACAGTTTGCGTGTGCTTCGTTTTTCAGCCTAAACCCCATGCGGCGGATAAGGTCGTGATTTCCGTTTGCTACGTCGCTCCAATCTTTTAGATGTCCCATGGCGAAAATTACGGGCAAGTTTTCTTTTTCGACCGTTTTAAAAAAGTCTAAAATAATCTCGTCGGTAACGTCGTCGTGCAAGCAATTTATTTGCCGTCCGACGAAAAACGGCAACGGCTCGGGCAATTTTGTAACGCAAAAACAAGGAAGTTGCGATTTGCGGCTTTCGCCCTCGACTATCTGGTCGATACGGACGTTAAGCATACCTTTTAACAAATCGAGTTTTTCGATTTTTTTCGTTATGACGTTAAGTTGGTAATGCAAAACTTCCGTTACTTTTTGCGGCGATACGTCGGACGTTATTTCTTTTATTTTTTTAAGCGGAATTCCCAAGTCGCTTAATATGATAATCGAACTTATTCTTTCTATCTGACCGTGTGCGTACATTCGGTATTTGTTTTCCTTAACGCATATCGGCGAGAACAAGCCTATGCGGTCGTAATAAATCAGCGTTTGCCGCGGCAAACCGCAAAGTTTGGAAAATTCCGAAATACTAAGTAAATTATTGGAATTCATCGTAAAACCTCTTGACTGTATAGTTACTATACAGTATATACTATCATCTATGTCTGAAAAAAACAAGAAATTTCGAGGGTTTTAACCATGAAAATTCAATTATCCGATCATTTTACTTATAAAAAACTGTTCGGCTTTACGCTTTCGTCGATAGCAATGATGGTGTTTACGTCGATTTACGGCGTTGTCGACGGGCTTTTCGTTTCCAACTTTGTCGGTGAAACCCCTTTCGCCGCCGTAAACTTTATAATGCCGTTCATTATGATACTCGGTGCCTTCGGGTATATGTTCGGGACGGGCGGCAGCGCGCTTATTTCCAAAACGATGGGCGAAGGCGATAGGGAAAAGGCAAACAAACTTTTTTCCATGCTCACGTACATTTCGATTGCCGTAGGTGTCGTCATAGCGGTTTTAGGCGTTTTGTTCATCCGTCCGATAGCCTCGCTTCTCGGGGCAAGCGAAGAAATGCTCGACGACTGCGTAATTTACGGAAGAATCATTCTTGCAGCCATGCCGGCGTATATGCTACAGCAAGAATTCCAAAGTTTTTTCGTTACGGCTGAAAAACCGCAGATGGGATTTATAACGACGGTTGCGGCGGGCTGTACCAATATGGTTTTGGACGCGTTGTTCGTTGCCGTTTTCTCGTGGGGAGTTGCAGGCGCAGCGGTTGCCACGGCGATAAGTCAAGTCGTCGGCGGAATCGTTCCGATTATCTATTTTACGCGTAAAAACACGAGTTTATTGCGCCTTGTCAAGCCTTCTTTCAACGGCGGTGCGCTTTTAAAGACTTGCACGAACGGTTCGTCGGAGCTTATGAGTAACGCCGCTATGTCGTTGGTCGGGCTTTTGTATAACGCTCAACTTATGAAGTATTCGGGAGAGGCGGGCGTTGCCGCTTACGGCGTAATGATGTACGTAAGTATGATTTTTTCGGCGATTTTCCTCGGCTATACGGTGGGGACGGCGCCGATTATCGGTTATCATTATGGTGCGAAAAATACCGACGAATTAAAAAGCATTTTAAAAAAGAGTCTTGTAATAATTTGCGCTTCGTCGGTTGCGATGTTTGGCCTCGGCGAAGTTCTTGCCAAACCGCTTTCCTACGTTTTTATGAGCAAAAGCCCCGACGTGATGGAACTTACCGTGCACGGGTTTAGATTTTTCGCGTTTCAGTTTTTGTTTTGCGGAATCGCTATTTACGGTTCGGGATTTTTCACCGCGCTTAACAACGGGCTTGTTTCCGCGCTTATTTCTTTTTTAAGAACGCTTGTATTCCAAGTCCTTGCGATTATATTGTTGCCGCTTATTTGGACGCCCTCAACCGACGGTATTTGGATGTCTATAGTCGTTGCCGAAGTCTGCGCCGCCGCATTAACGGCAATCTTTTTAATCACTTGCCGCAAAAAATACGATTACTGATTTTGCAAATCGTCGTAGAAAATTTTCTTAAGCAAAAAAACGGCACGGATATATGTAGCCGTCGTGATATTTCAATGAAAATATTTTCCTTGCGATTTAAGTTGTTGCATTATTTTCCTTCGCATGATATATTATACTAAGTAGAAAGATTATATCCGTATAAAAAGGAGGAATTTTATGTATTGGGAAGATTACGTTTGGTTTATCTGCGCAATATTGATTTGTTCGATATTTTCTATTTACGCAAGCGTTAAGGTAAACGGCACTTTCGCAAAATACAACAAAAAATACAACCGCTCGGGAATGACGGGGTACGATACGGCGACAAGGCTTTTAAGGTCGAACGGCGTTTACGGCGTTACGGTAGGACGTATTAAGGGTAATTTAACCGACCACTATCACCCGACGAAGGGCGTTGTCAATTTGTCGGAATCTACTTACGGAAACAACTCGGTGGCGGCGGTTGCCGTTGCCGCGCACGAAATAGGGCACGTAATGCAACGCGAAAGCGGATATTTGTTTTACAAAATTCGTACGGCGCTCGTACCGATAGTCAACTTCGGTTCGCGCCTTGCCATGCCGCTTGTAATCGTAGGCTTGCTCATTGATATTTTTGCGATGAGCGCTAACGAAAGCATGGGCTTTTATGTCGCGATGATAGGCGTTATTTTGTACGGCGGATCCTTTTTGTTCGCTCTTATAACTTACCCGGTCGAACTCGACGCAAGCCGCCGCGCTAAAAAAATGTTGGTCGCGGAAGGTATACTTTCCAAAGACGAACTTCCCGGTGCAAGCAAAGTTTTGTCGGCTGCCGCGATGACTTATCTTGCTTCGCTTTTAACGTCGCTTATTTACTTTTTGCGTTTTTTGGTTATGGTTTTAACGCTTTTCGGTCGCCGCAACCGCGATTGATAAAAACCTGCCTATAAGCCCGTTATCACAATATTATGTGTTCAAATTATATAAAAACAAAAGGCGTTTCAAATTCTTTTTCGATTTTGAAGATAAATTAAACTCGGTTTTTTAAGCCGAGTTTTTTTGTTTTGTCCTTTAAAGTGCTTGTTAAAATTTTTTATGTGTGTTATACTAAAGTTGCCAAACCAACTAAATAGTTTAATCGGGGTATAGGAATAGTCTACCCTTTTTTAGGACATCATCATAGTGTAAAAATTTGTTAAAATGCAGATTTCGAACAATTATGGTGATGTGGATATCCCGTGCTGTTTTTGTTGGTTTGGCGACTGTCGAGGTCTGCGTTTTTTGCGCTTACTTCGGTAGGCGCACTTTTTATTTTATTTAAAAAGTGCGACTTTATTACAAGGGAGCACCGAAAAATGGCAAAAAGTGATAATTTACGCACGGCACGGCAAGTTAAAAATGACGAATTTTATACAAAACTTGTCGATATTGAAAAGGAATTAAAGTATTATAAAGAATATTTTTACGGAAAAACGATATTGTGTAATTGCGATGATCCGTTCGAAAGTAATTTTTTTAAATACTTTGCGATGAACTTTAATCATTTGGGGTTGAAAAAACTTATTGCAACGTGTTATGACGATTCACCGATAGCATATACGCAACTTGCGATATTTCCCGACATGAAGGAAAAAACAATATTAAATACAAATCGCAAAGCCTACAAGATAGAAATTAGCGAGGTAACAGATTATAACGGTGACGGAGCCGTCGATTTGTCGGACGTCGAATATTTGCTTACGAACAAAAAAAATGTAATGTCTTTACTTATCGGAAACGGGGATTTTAGAAGCGACGAATGTATAGAGTTTTTAAAACAAGCCGATATAGTGGTAACAAATCCGCCGTTTTCCTTATTTCGCGAATACGTCGCTCAACTTATCGAGTACAAAAAACAATTTGTTATAATCGGTAACCAAAATTCCGTTACATACAAAGCAATCTTTCCATATTTAAAAGATAATGTTTTGTGGTTGGGGTACAACAGCGGGGCGCAATCATTCCAAGTTACGTTTTCTTTTGAAAGAGATAATACATATATAGAAAACGGGAAAAATACGCTAAATTCGGGAATATTTGTTGGTTTACTAACCTTCCTACGACAAAAAGACAAGAAGAATTGATACTATATAAACAGTATAACGAGGCGGAATATTGTAATTATGATAATTTTGATGCTATCAATGTAAACAAGATTGTAGATATTCCGTGTGACTATTATGGTGTCATGGGTGTTCCGATTACATTTTTAGATAAGTATAATCCCAAACAGTTTGAAATTATAGGCTTAGATAGGTATACAGTTCCAAAAGAATATTTGGTGGGCGGTAGAGTTGCTATTTGCGGCAAACCTTGTTACGCGCGCATTTTAATAAGAAGGAGAAAATAAGATGAAAATTGAATTACACGAAATTAGCGTAAGAGAAGTTGTAGACGGTTATATTGACAGTCAGGAAAACGGAGTCGTCGGCTACGGTGGCAAGTTAAACATTCGCCCAGCTTTCCAGCGTGAGTTCGTTTACAAAGAAAAACAGCGTAACGCCGTTATAGAAACGATATATAAAGGTTTTCAGCTTAACGTTATGTATTGGGTTACGGGCGATGACGGAAACTTCGAACTTTTGGACGGACAACAACGCACTTTAAGCATTTGCCAATACGTAAGCGGCGATTTTTCGATTAACGGTCGGGCGTTTCATAATCTTACCGAAACGGAAAAGAATCAAATACTCGATTATCGGTTAATGATATATTTCTGTGACGGAAACGATAAGGAGAAATTGGATTGGTTTAAAATTATTAACATTGCCGGTGTGCAACTTAAGGAACAAGAACTCCGTAACGCTATTTATACGGGCGAATGGCTCTCGGACGCAAAACGGTATTTTTCCAAAAACAATTGCGTCGCTTATCAACTCGGTAACAAGTATTTGAGCGGTGAGGGTTAGCCGTTAGAGAATTGAACCAATCAAGCCTTAAACGTGTCTTTTTTGCCCGTTGCGGCAAATCCTTGCTCGATGTACGCGTGTACACCTTCGCAAGCCTTTACCAAAACAATCTAAAAAATACGCGTTTAAGGTGCTTTGCATTTTAACGTTGTTAAATTTAGGAAAATCGAGGCAAACGAGCGCAGCAATACTTGACCGTATTGCAAACGAGTTTAACAATGATTTTACAAATGTAACAGGGTTAAAACTTAATCGGTTCGGCTCTCTAACGGCTAACCGTCAAGACTATTTGGAAACGGTTCTTAATTGGATTTCCGATAGGGAAAACTGCAAAATAGAAGATTATATGTCGGTTCATCAACACGACAGCCATGCAACGCCTTTATGGCAATATTTTCAGCGCGTTATCAATTGGGTACAAAATATATTCCCTAAGTACCGTAAGGAAATGAAAGGGCTTAATTGGGGCGTTTTATATAATATTTACGGGGATAAGCCTTTTAATCCGCAAGCGCTCGAAGAAAAAATATCAGCTTTATTGCAAGACGACGACGTTACTAAGCGTTCGGGAATTTACGAATATTTGCTTTCGGGAAACGAAAAGTATCTTAATATACGTGCATTTACCGATAACGAAAAACGCCGCGTATACGAAAGGCAAAACGGCGTTTGTCCGCTTTGCGAAAAGGAAAAACGTGAAAAAATCGTTTATGATATTTCGGAAATGGAAGCCGATCATATTACGCCTTGGTGCGAGGGCGGAAAGACTGTTATAGAAAACTGTCAGATGCTTTGCAAAGACCATAATCGAAGAAAGTCGAACAGGTAAAACCTGCCTATAAGCCCGTTATCGGGCTTTTTTTGTTGTGATTAAGAATTCTTTGGAAAAAATTGAGTAAAGAACGCGAGCCTTTCTCTGCCATTTGCACAGTACGCCGAACGACTACTTAGTTATACCGTGTCACTTTTCCTTACATAGGGACGCTGTTCGACGACCTCTCACTGCCTACGGCAGAGCTCTCCTACGAGGAGAGTCTTTGCGTTCCTCAGTCGTTGCGTGATGACTTTTTAAAAATCAAACAGTCTTTGATCGGGTTTTATTGATTTTTCGTTACCGTGTGGTAAAAAGACAAGACGAAGACGAGGCTCTTTGTTTTTTACGAAATTAACGATAAAAAACTTAACAGTCCTATTTTTGCGTTTTGTTAAACTATTTGTTGATTAATGACGAAAAAAATGTTAAAATTTTTATATAAAGATTTTTACAAAGTTAAAATCTGCTTAAACGATTTTTATATAAATTTATCGAAGAATTTTAGGGCTAGAAAAATGAAAAAAATATTTGCGGTAGCGTTAAGTTCGATTATCCTCGTGCTTTCTTTAGGAATCGTCGGTTGCGGCGGAAAAAACAACCCGCCCGTTGATACGACGAAGTATTCCGAGATAGAGAAAGTCGATCCTTTTTATACGGACGGCATAACGGAAAGTTACGTCAAGACGGAAGCCGAGGAAGAATCGCAACCGACTTTCGATAAGACAAGCGCCAAGTGGATATGGCTTAAAAACGGCGTAAGCAAAAACGAATGGGTAAGGTTTAGAAAAACTTTTGACCTAAATACCGTTCCGACGAAAGTCACGGCAAAGATTTCGGCAGAGTCGAAATACTTTTTGTACGTTAACGGCGATTTGGTCGTATACGACGGAAGTTTAAAGCGCGGTGCCGATTTATTCGACGGTTATTATGACGAAGTCGACCTTTCTAAATATCTTTGCGAAGGCGAAAACGCGATTTGTGCGCTCGTATGGTATTGGGGCGATAAAGATCAATCGTATTCGAACGCTTCGGCGTCAAAGGCGGGATTTATTTTTCAGTTACAAGCGGAAAATCTTAATGTTTTCAGCGACGAAAGTTGGCTTGCCGAAAAGGACGAAGCTTACGGAAGCGGCTTTGACGAGGAAAGCCTTCCCAACTACCGTTTGCCCGAATACAATATATCTTACGACGCAAGAAAGGTTAAAGACGAAAATTGGACTGCTCGTAATTTCGACGATTCACACTGGGGTAACGCCGCCGTCGTCGGCGGTTACGGAAGTTATCCTTGGAATTATTTATGGAAACGTCCGATTCCGCTTAACAA
>CAYNYV010000007.1:0-45137 GCA_964401515.1 uncultured Christensenella sp. | reverse complement strand
GCGTCGCGTAATCCGTTGCCGAAAAGGTTGAACGATATCATCAAAAGCGCCATTACGATAGCGGGGAAGAATACGAGATATGATTGCGATTCGATATATTTTTGGTTGTTTGAAAGCAATACGCCGAACGATTGAACGCCTTGAAGCCCTAAGTTTAAGTAAGCCAAAGTCGATTCGCTGTAAATAGTGCTTGTAATCATCAAAACGCTCGATGTAACTATCGTCCCTAACGAGTTAGGCAAGATATGCTTAAATATAAGCCGTATGTCGCTCGAACCCAAAGTCCTCGACGCCAAAACGTACTCGCCGCCTTTAAATCGATAAAACTGCGTTCTCGTCCGCGCGGCAGTACCCATCCAACCGGTAAGACACAAGGCAAGGAAGAAAGTAAAGAAGTTGTTACCGAAGTGCAAAATGGCAAGCGTCATTATGACAAGCCAAGGTACGCCCCCTAAAATATCGCAAAATCTTTCCATCGCTAAGTCGACGATGCCGCCGAAATAGCCCGAAATCGAACCCCAAATAAGTCCGAACAAGAAACAAAACGCAGCCGTGCATACGCCTAAGACAAGCGAAGTTCTTAATCCGTCGAACATACGCGTAAACAACGGAATACCGCTTGAATCGGTACCGAAAATGAACTTAGGCATTTTCGTATATCCGAGTTTGTAATACGCCGGAACGAGCGCCGTTACGTCTTTAACTTTTCCCGTAACGTTATTCATCGTTACCGATTTTATTTCGCTTATCTCGCATTTATCCGACAATTTTTTGAAGGTACCGATTATATCGGACTCGTCGAAATCGCAAAGTCCCGCCGACTTGTACTTTTTAAGTTCGGTAATGGTATAAACGGTGTCTCTTTCGCCGTAAACCGCTTCGTAAGTATCGTAATCGAAAGTACAAAAATATACTTCGGAAGCATAAATGCCTTTTATACCGGTACTTGCCCAATACCCCGCGGGGAAAACGTTTTGGTCGTCCTTTTTGCGCTGTACCATTTTAGTGGCGTCCGAAAAACTTATCTCGGAAAGCGCGGCGTTAGCGGTTTCGTCGTCGCAAGTTATCGTGCAATCTTTAATTAAGATATAAGAATTCGCGTCCTCGAGAGGCTTTAAATCGATATAAAGTTTACCGGTCAAGTCGGTGACGTTGTTATCCGCTAAAGATTTACTTAAATCAAACGAAAAATCGCCGTAATCTTTAGACCAATCCTTTAAAAGGACTTCCGTTTCGCCGTCGCCGAAATAAATTCTGTATTCGCCGAGTTTGCGGTTTGAAATAACTTCGTCTTGTCCCGATAAGGAAAGTTTGACGATATAGTTACCGCTACTTGTAGCGTTGAAATCGTAATAATTGTATAGCGAAGTAGTTTTAGCGGATTCGGAACCTAATCTCGTTTCGTTTTCGTACATTACGTATCCGCCGTGACCGTAATCGGTCAAATAGTTGATATAACTCGGTTTCTCGTCGACCGTAAGATTTAATACGGCAGGCTTATAAAAGCTTGCGGGTGTATCGTTTTCAATATCGTATAAAATATCTCCCTTACGATAAGATTTGTTTCCGTCCCAAAAACCCGTTCCGCTTTTAAAAAGTTTAGGTTGCAAAAACGCTTCCGTCGCACTTACCGTATCGGTATCGTAAGGTGAAATAATCGGTACGAACAACGACAACAAAAGTATTATACCTAAAACGATTGCGCCGACTATCGAAGATTTGTTTTTGCAAAATCTGCGGAAAGAATCCCTTGCGAAAGAAGCGGGCTTTGTTTTTAACTGGGTATCCGATATTTTTTTATCTGCGTTGACAAAAGTAAAAGAATCTTCCTTTATTTTGTATTTTGATAAATCCAAATTTTGACTCATTATTTTTTCGCCCCCATTCTTATTCTCGGATCGATAAATCCGTACGACAAGTCCAAAACGATGCCGGCAAGCAAACTTATCGTCGTAAATATCGCCATATCGACAAACAGTATATTGTAGTCTTTGGCGTTCAAAGATTCAACGAACAACTGTCCGATACCCGGTATACCGTAAAGTTGTTCCAATATCATGGAGCCGCCCAATATACCTATAAATTCGGCAAGTATAGACGGGAATATCGGAACCATTGCGTTTTTCATCGCGTGGCGCATTATTGCTTGTTTGCGCGTAAGCCCCTTTGTACGTGCCAAAAGAAGATAATCGTTTTCCATTACCTCGCATAGTTCGGCGCGGACGAATCTGCAATAACCGCAAATAGAACCTAACGACAGACATACGACGGGTATAATATATCCGAGTATTTTTCGTCCCGTGGAGTCCGTCGGATTAGGCCACTGCGTGGGTAAAAGAGTGTTTTTATAGCACAGTAACAGCAGTAAAAACGTTATAAGTACAAACCCCGGCAAAGATATCAAAACCATTACGAGGGTGGAAATAATATGGTCTGTCATAGTATTCTTTTTAAGTGCAGCCCATATACCTAATAAAATGCCTATAGGTACCGAAACTAAAACGGATATGATATTAAGTTTTAACGAAGTAACCAACCTTTCGCCGATGATTACGGTCGCCTTGACGTTAGGAACAATCTTCCTAGATACGCCCCAATCCCAATGAAAGATAATGTTTTCTAACCATTTAAAATATTGTTGCATTACGGGAACTTGATAATAGTAATAAGTTTCGCCCGTCGTCTTGGTAACAAAATCCACAAGCTCCTTATCGGGATCGGGCGCTTTACTCGACGTCATATATCCGAGCCTTACCTGTTCTTCGTAATACGCTATACGTTGCGCAACCTGCCCGATTGATTTTTCGGGCGGCAACATTTTTATAAGTATAAAAGATAAGGACAATATTATAAACGCCGTTATAAGCGCCAAAACTATTCTTTTAACAACGTATTTTGCCATTTTAGTTTTTCTCCTAAATTACTCGTAAAGGCAATAAGCCTTATTTCTAAGACTTATTGCCGTATACGCGTTTATTTTTAATTTGAAAATTAAAATTATTTTTCTTTTTCGGCGTATTTTATGCCTCGGGCGCTTGGAAATTGCAAGGTGCAGATTCGGTCTTAGCGCTTCTGGTATTACCGATGACCGTATAGAAGTAAACGTCTATACCTTGACTGTAAGGATAGAAAACTCCCGTTTCGCTGCAAGGTATGGTAACTACTATAGTCAAAACATCGTTTTCAGCATCGTATTGATACGTATAAGTACTCTTTTTAAAGTAATCTCTGTAATCGCTTGAAAAACTCAAGTTCCATTCGAAGTAGTCTGCATCCTTCATATTAGCGGCGTCTACTATATTGCCGTCGTCATCTATGGGACAATAACCGTAAACGACTACTTTATTGAGTACTAGTTCATTTACCTTAGAATGGTTCTTAACTTCGATCGTTACCACAAAGTTGTCGTTTTCTACTTTTTCGGTTACGCTTTCTATCCAACTGTTAGTTATAAGCGTGCCGTCTTCGACTATGGTCGATTCTTGCGTTGCTTGATACAAAGCGTCGAAGGACCAACGTTTGCCGTCGTAAACGAGGCAGTCCGTCAAAGTATTGGTTTCGAGCGCCCAGTTAAGGGTGAAACTACCGGAAATGCTTGCGTCCGTCGAGTTAACGCTGAAGAAGCTTACGGGATCCAATGTGTTACCGGAAATAGAACCGAAACCGATATCGAATTGTCCGACCATCATCTTGTTATAGTAAACATCGGACCACCTAGAACCTACCCAGAAGTCAACGCTGAGTTGATATCTACCACCGGAAACCGACGAGTCGTTGAAAGCGTTTTCCCAATATTGTTTAATATATTTGTGGTATGCTTCTTCGTTTTGTGCATACATCCAAGCAACTTCCAAATGAATAACGGTAGGATTCTTTTCGGTACCCGGAGTGATTAATCCGTCCGCTTCGAGTTCGTCAAGCGCCATACGGAAGTAATCGCGTGCGAGTTCTAAATCGTAACCGCATTCGTCGGTTGACTCGTTAACCAAACTCGAAACGGCGTTTTGGTGTTCGACCGTACTGTTGTACGAAAGACCTGTTTCGGGGTTAGCCATGTAGTTTGCGGAGAAGTAACTTGCCGAACCGTCAGAACCTTTTAAGGTACCGAGATCTTTTCTGTTTAGCGCATAGGACAAACCATAACGGAAGTGCGCGTTGGAGAGTGCGGGTTCTACTTCCCAATAATCCGATTCAGGCGTCTGATAATAAGAACCGTTTTCGCCGAACAATTTAATCCAAGTTTCTTGATCGAGCGCGTTTACGTTTAGTTTAAAGGTGGAAGTACCTTCGTACTTTCTGGTAAGAGGATTACTCTTATAAGTGTCGAGTTTCGTTTGAGGAACTTTCGCAGCATCTATGTTGCCGGCTTCGAATTCTCTGATTACGGCTTCGGTATCGGTCTGCGCCGCTTTTAAAATATTGATGTGTATACCTTCGATTTGATATTTGCTTTCCGCAAATACGTAGTTAGCGTTCTTTTTATATACGACCTGTTGTTCGTTGTCCCATTGTTCGACAACGTAAGGACCGACCGCCAAGGAGTTATCGACGGGGGTTTCCGTCTTGTCTTCGTTAAAGCCTAAGTAGTTGTCAACGGTAACTTCTTTAATGAAGTCTGCGGGAACGGGCATGTAAAGACTGGAAGTAATATAATATCTTGCGAAGAAAGCCGTCGTAGGCGCACCGAGAGTATATTCGAAATACCATTTGCCGCCCTCTTCGTACGCTTTAACTTTTACGCAACTGAAATCCGCTTCGCTGTCGGAAGGAATTCCTTTTTTGGCATTCTTCGTCATAGCGTAGTATTCGTCTGCGCCGACGATTGCGGAAGCACCGGTATTTTCGGCTAATTCGCCGCCGCGGTATAAGCCGTTGGCTTGGTTCAATAAAAGTTTAAACGCTGTGATGTAATCTTCTAATTGAATTTCTCTGTTGTTGTATTTTTTGCGACTTTCGAGTTTGCTGAGCGTGGTGTACTTTAACCCTTTGCGGAGTTCGAACCTCCAAGTAGTCGCTTGATTGTTCGTGTCCAAACCGCCGACGGGTTCGACTTTATCGGTAGCAGCGAGTTCGCCTACCCAATCGTAACCGTCTTTGGTTTCGTTCATTTGGGTGGTAAAGAAGCTTGCCGCCGTGTACGAATAGAAATCGTCTACTTCGCTCCCTTGGTCGTTTAACATATTCATAGTACCGGGATCGGACGCGTTAACGGTGTGATAATACGTCTTCCACGCGTCGTTGTTTTCGGTAGCGAGGGGCTCCGTTAAACTGCCTTCCGACAAAGTACCGAAACCGTAACCGGTAATGTAGTTTTCCGAACCGAGTTTAACACGTTTGTTGAATACTTGATACCCGGAGTCTTCGAACAACGATATACCGAGCATACCGTTACGTACCGCATAAGACTCCAACTGACCTAAAATTTTCGTCCTTTCGGCATAGTCGAGACCGGAATAGGAGTATATGTCGGAAGCTGCTGCAGGTATGGCGTTGCACATATTTGTGGCAGCGGTATCGTAAGCGGCTTTTGCCGTTTTTACGTCGCTTGCGGCGTCAATTGCCGTCGTGCCCGCGTCTTTCGCGCTTAATACCGCCGATTTAAGGCTTGCGCTAAGCGAACCCATAGACGCCTGCAAAGCGTCCAAATCGCTCTTTAAGTACGCTTTGTAGTCGGATAATTCGACGTAGTCTGCCCTTGCGTCCCATCCGGCCGCCAACGGTGTATCGTCTAAGCCGCCGTTATTACCGGTACAACCGACGAAAACGCCGAAACAAACGGTCAAAACCAATAACATTGCTAAAAGTTTCTTCATTTTTTTTATTCCTCCAAAAAAATTTTTGATTTTTTGTTTTGTCACGAGCCGTCGTTTTTAAAAAACGCTTCGGCGAGGATTTTTTAACTTAAAAAGTTTCGCTTAAGTAGTATGCCGCATGGCCTTAGGATTTATTTAGCCGAGGCGACAAGACTGTAAAAATAAACTTTAGGCGTTTGCGGTGCAAACGCCAAAGGGGACATCCCCTTTGAGAAAACTTTATTAAATTTAAAAATCCGCTGTTTGTGCCGAAAAATTTTTTAAAAACAAAAACAATTGGTTGTTTATCGCGAACAAATTATTGTACGCATTATACACAATTAAAGGATTTGTGTCAACAAATTTTTCAACTTTTTTAAAATTTTCATCGTTTTTTAACTATTTTGTGCAAATTGCACAACTAAAAAATAGGTTAATTACACTTGTGTCCGTTTTAAAAACACAATTCTTTAAAAAATCGGCTTTTTTAGGTCGTTTTTCGATTTTTAGCAAATAAAAAACTTATAGTCACTTTTACCAAATGTCTTTATCTTGCGTACATTCTTTCACCATATAAACACGTTTTTGGCTGATTTTTGCCGTTTTTATAAAATATTTAAGCACCGTTTGTTTATTTTTACCGTAATATATTGACCGCAACATATCGTAAGTCGGCGTTACGACATAATTATATATATATATGTGTGTTCGATTGCTACGCGGCTGTTTTGCTTGGATTTTAGATAATTTTGTCGCAAACAAATTTTAAATTAATTGCTTTTATACATATAGTTCCTTGATTTTTCACCGAAAAAAGTGTATAGTTGTTGTATTAGATAGTTTTCAAAAACCGCTAATGCCCGACGAAAAACACAGTACGACGGCGAAAGCAAAAACTACAAAACGATATCTAAAAAATAAAAAAGTCGGGCTATAAGCCCGTTATTTAGGTATTTTATGAACGACAAGCATTCAACGTTACAAGACTTCGAAATAGAAAACGGCAAGTTAATAAAGTATCGTGGGGATGCCAATATCGTCACCGTGCCTTTAGGTATAACTTGTATTTTCAACGACGCATTCTTTAGAAAATCCCACGTAACCCGTATTAATATTCCCGATAGCGTGGTCGAAATAGGCAATTACGCTTTTTATCGCTGCGTTAGAATCAAAGAAGTCATTTTACCTAAAAATCTTAAAAAAATAGGAGAATACGCTTTTAGTACTTGCGCATTGCGTTCGATAGCAATCCCCGACGGCATTGAAGTTTTAGAAAGCAACGCGTTTTCGCACAACCCCGATTTAAAAGAGGTCGTTTTTAGCAATAATCTTAAAGAAATCGGGGAAAACGCATTTTTTGCCGATAAAAAACTTGCAAAAACAGAACTTCCCTCTTCCGTTAAAAAAATAGCAAACGGAGCATTTTACGGGTGCGATACTTTAAAAGAAGTTGTCCTTAACAACGGCTTGGAATATATCGGGAGAGACGTTTTCGGCGGCTGCAAAATGCTCAAAAAAATAGTAATCCCGTCTTCGGTTTCAAAAATCGGATATTCCGCCTTTCCCGACGAAAAAGGCATAACGATATATTGCAAAACAAAAGACGTCATCCCCTCAGACTGCAAAGCAAAGATAATTCTTGTTTGAAAAATATTTAAAAGTCTATCTATAGGTCGATTATCGGCTTAACAATTAACGTCTTGCAACAAATTATTCGTGTTTTGTCGCAATTTTACCTATGATAGAATACCATATTATAATAAAAGGACCGCATTATGGACACGTTACCGCAAAAAACGGCTTTTACACAAGATAAAAACGACGCAAGCAATATTAAAAAGTCCGTCTATACGCCCGTTAACGCTAAAAAAGGAGCAATGCTTTATCTTAAAGACTTATTTGGCAAAGTGCTAAACTTTACGACAAAAAACCTTCACTTTATCGTAACGGCTTTGATTATTACGGTTATATGCTGCACCGTGTTTGCCGTATACAAGGTATACCCTTTCGGACTCAACACCGTTGCAAGTTACGATATGCTTGCGCAAATCGTACCGTTTATCGAGCATATTTTCGACGTTTTCGACGGAAAATCTTCCCTGTTTTATTCTACCGCGATTGCCGGCGGTGCCGATGTTTTCGGCACGATGGCTTACTGTTTGATAAGCCCCTTTACCTTTATCTTTCTTTTATTCGGCAAAGGCAACGTCTACTACGGCGTAGGCGTAGTGCTTATGTTAAAACTTATCGTCATAAGTTTTTCCGCACTGATTTTTATTGAAAAAACATTCCCCGATATTCCTAAAAACGTCCGCATCGTTTACGCAGTGTTGTACGCCTATTGCGGCTACACTTTCGTATCGAACACCTACATCAATTGGATGGATTTTTTGATATATCTCCCCTTTGTCGTATCGGGCTACAAAAAAATCGTAAACGGCGGAACGATTTGGCAATTTTCTTTTTTTTATGCCCTGATGATTTACACTTGTTTTTCACTTGCCTCCTTTGCAATGCTGATCGTCTTTTTAATAGTTGTCGTTCACATTCTTTTTACGCAAGAAAACAAAAAAGACCTTTTAGCAAAAAGTTGCCTGGCGTTTTTGGCTGCGGTCGGGCTTTCGCTCCCCGTAATGGTTCCGTCGTTGATATCCTATCTTTCGTCAAAAAGGAGCACGGGACTTTTCGATAATCTTTTTAACGACTTAAACGCAACGCATATATACCGAAAAATCACCTATATAGTATCCGACGCTTTTTTCCTTTTATCGACCTTCGTATACTTTATAAAAAAAGGCGTTAAACGACCTATAGAGCGTTTTTTGCTAACTTCGGGCATTATACTTTTAATCCCCGTGTTTATAGACGAGTCGTGTAATTTGTTAAACTTCGGCTCCTATCTCGGTTACTTTTTGAGATTCGGCTTTTTACATTCGTTTTACGCTTTTTATATTGCCGCGGCGCTTGCTTCCGACTATTATAAAAGCAAACTCGTAACTATGCCGACGTCAAAAAAGCACAATGTTTTTTGCTACGAAATACTAATCCTTCTATCGATAGGCGCAATCGTTTATTTGTGCTCGGCTGACAAAATTATAGATTTTATACAAACGATTTATCAAAAAAGCGACCAAACGGCGTCTTATGAATTTTACGAACTTTTCGCCCATGCCTTAGGCGGATTGGAAGTAATCGCTCCGTTTTTCTGTATTTTAGCCGCAATACTTATCCTTTCGGCAATTTTTGTCGACAAAAAATTGTGTAACGCAAAAATAGTCGCGCCTATTATATGTTGTCTTTTATGCGCGCAAGTAATTTTTTACGACGTATCGCTCGTAAAAGGAAATTTGTACGTTCCGTCGCGGTACGACGACTACAACGCAATACACAAACTCATCAACGAAAACGAAAGCGAAACGACCGACTATTACAGAATAAAAGACACGACCGATGCGTTAACTGCCGACGCGGGGCTTACAACCCACACAAATTCATACGGCGTATTTTCTTCGGTCGTAAACAGCAAAAACTTTACGGCGACAGACTTTTTCGGATATTCCGGCAACGGCATTAACTCGGCTAAAAGTACAGGCGGAAACTTCCTCGGCGATATGCTGCTCGGCTATAAATACTATTACCACAGAATAGAAGCCGATGAAAACGGCGCCGATAAAAACGACAAATACGTAAGCCGATCGTATTTGGAAAAACTCGACTACACCGACAGGGGCAGCGGAGTCGCTTACAAAAACAAAGCGGCTTTCCCTAACGCTTTCACGGTAAAAAGCGGCGATCTCGATTTGCAAGGTTTGAACTACGCCGATAGTTTGGACAAATTATATAATTTTTTAGGCGGCGAAGGTCAACTTTGCGACAGATATTCTTTAGAAGTAACCGATAGTTACGATTCGGAAATCACACCTTTAAAGGACGGCTCTTTCAAGATTACTTCAAGAATACGTTCAAAAGACAGTTATTGGTTTCTGCAAACGGATTTCCCTGAAAAATACGATATAAAATACTGTTACGACGTCGAGTTCGATAAAGACGACAACAAAACGCTCGAACAAGGCGGATATATAAAACTTAATTATTACAAATATTCTTCGGGCGTTTTTAACGTAACACTAAAAGAACAAAACAACCTTCTGACTATAGACGATATACAAAAGTATTGTAAAAACTGCGGAATAAAAGTTAGCGCCGTATACGACCCTTACGACGGCGACAGCGAAATATTCGACCTTGCCGTAAATAACAAAGTTGACTACAAAATACAAAACGGCAACACCTTTACAATGACAGCTGCGGCGGATGACGACGAAACTTATCTGTTTTTAAACTACGTAAAACTCGACGGGCACAAACTTACCGTCAACGGCAAAGCAGCGGAGTTTATAGATAACTCGCTTGATTTTATGTTGTTAAAGCTTGAAAAAGGACAAAACGACGTAGTTATAAAATACACATCGCCTTATCCGAAATACGCCGTTTTCGGGCTTATAGCGGCGCTTATCTTAATTTCATTGATAATCGTAACAACAAAATTTACTAAAATTTATAACGCTTTACGTAACGTTATTTATCCGTGCGGTATAGCGTTATTCGTGGCGGTTAGCGGATTTTTCTTTATCTATCCGACAAGCGTATTCCTTTTAAAAGCCGTAAAACTTTTATTGGGATTTTAACGATAACCAATAAAAAAGTCCTTTATAAGCGGCTTGCGTTTTAACACAAAAACGCCGATAACCGACCTATAGAGGGCTTTTTTGTTTATCATATAATAATTCTATTATTCTTCTTCGCAATTTTCTTCCGTGACGCGTTTACAATGTTCTTTACGACATCCGTGTTCTTTTAGACAGACAAGAACGGCGTCGTCGCCAATCTTATTAACGTCGCACGTGCAAAGAATGTATTCCTCCTTACAAAAAACACCCGCTTTGTCGCGGCAAGTAAAGGAACGTATTCTGCCCTCGGGAAAATCGAAGGTCAAATCCGAAATATACCCTAACACTTTGCCGTCAAGTACGTTAACGACTTTTTTCTTTTTCAGTTCGGAAAATTTTATTTCCATATAAATCCAAGTTCCACAAGTATTATATGGCGATGTTTTGACAAATATTACAACTTCACATCATATTAAATCCGATAAAAGTGTGTCTATAAGTCGATTATCGACTATTTTTTAAGAAATTTTACTTTTTATTGACGTAAGGGCGTTTTTCTCCAATCTCGAAACTTGTGCTTGCGACAGTCCTATTTCTTGCGAAATCTCCGTTTGTGTTTTTCCTTCGTAATACCTTGAATATATAATTTTCCGTTCCCTTTCGCATAAAGTATTCAAAGCCGTTTCGAGTGCCGCGTTTTCCGTCCAGCGTTCCACCGTGTTAAACTCGTCGGCAAGTTGGTCCATAATAAGCAAAGTGTCGCCTTCTTTACTGTAAACGGGCTCGTAAAGCGACACTGTGTCCGATATGGCGTCGAGTGCGTAAGCAACCTCCGCCGCCCGTATATCGAGTCTTTTTGCAATTTCTTCAGCGGTAGTTTCCTCGTGTTCTCGTTCAAGTTGGTTACGCGTTTTTAAAACTTTATACGCGGTATCTCGAATGCTTCTCGGAACCCTCATGCTGTTTCTCGTACGAAGATGCCGTTTAACTTCGCCGATAATCATCGGTACGGCGTAAGTCGAAAACTTAACGCCGACAGATAAATCGAAGTTTTCAACCGCTTTTATAAGCCCGATACATCCCGCCTGAAATAAATCGTCTTTCGAAACGCCCGACGCATTAAACTTTTTAATAACCGACAACACAAGCCGCATATTTGCAAGAATAAGTTTTTCCTTAGCCTGTTTGTTTCCGTTTTTCATTTCGACCAAAAGTTTGTTGCATTCGCTACAATTAATTTTAGGAAGTTCCGACGTGTTAACGCCGCAGATTTCAACGCTTTTGTTTGTCATAAATTTTCCTCCGTTTTACTAAAATGCCGAAAAAGTCCGTCTATAAGCCCGTTATCGACACTTTTCTATTAGGCTATTATCGGCAATATGAAATTTTTTATACTAAAAAATCTTACAACCGACCACATAAACTTTTGACTCAAAAAGTTTCAAAAACGACTAAAATATAAATTATTACGAAAAACTTTAATAAATAAAAAGATATCCTAAAATAACTTTGAAATTTTCTTCTTTTATGGTATAATATTTTTTGTTTCTGTTTCAAATTAAAATGGAGCGTCGCGATGCCGTTTACAAAACCCGATTTTGACAACAACATAATAAACGTAACCGCCACTTTAGCGGAATATTTCGGTGCGAAAAACAGCAACCCCGTTCTTCCTGTTTTAAAAGAGAAATTAAGCGAAAATTACGAAAAAGTAGTCTTTATTTTGTTTGACGGCATGGGGATGCATCCCTTAAAAGTCAACCTTTCCCAAGACGACTTTTTGTTTAAAAACCTTAAAGCCGAATTAACATCGACCTTTCCGTCGACGACGACCAACGCAACGACGTCGGTTAACACCAACCTCTCGCCGTTAGAACACGGCTGGTTCGGTTGGATACTTTATTTTGAGGAAATCGATAAAATCCTTGCTCTGTTCCCCCACGTCGACGCTTCAACGGGTGAAAAAGTCGATTATAAGTACCCCCTTAAACCGAGCGACGATTACTGGTTCGAGAAAGCGAAAACCGATTACGAAATCACAACCGTAATGCCAAGATATTGCAAAGGCGGAAAAACAAACTCGATTATCGCGCACACCCCTTCGGAATGTTTAGCGGCGATAAAATCGGTTTGCGATAAAGAGGGCAAACAGTTTATTTTTTGTTACTGCCCCGAACCCGACATGACGATGCACGACTTCGGCGTTACTTCGAAAGAAGCAAAAAAATTAATCGAACAAATTTCACACGGGCTTTCCGACTTAAAAAATCAAACGAAAAACGCCTTGTTTATAGTAATTGCCGACCACGGTCAAATAGACGTTAAGGGCGAAATCGAGTTCTATAAGGACAAGGAACTTAACAAAATGCTCCTCTGTCCGCCCTATTTAGACGCGAGAACACCCGCCTTTAAAGTCAAACCCGAGTACAAATCCGATTTCTACAATATCTTTACTAACCGTTACGGCAAAGATTTCGTATTATATAAAACGGAAGACCTTATAAAAGAAGGATATTTCGGCAAGCGCGGCGAATACGGATATCTGTTAGGCGATTTTATCGCAATAGGAACCGATACCGACAAACTGTTTTTACCGTTCCCCGCCGAGCACGTTTTTAAAGGTCACCACACTTCCTTGACAAGAGAAATGCTTGTTCCCCTTATCATATTCGACAATTAACGAAGCTAATATTTCAAAACAAAAATAACGACGACAAAGCCGTTACGGCATTATAAAAAATTAAAGAAAATAACTTTACAGTTATAAACACAGAGGTATATTATGAAAACTTACACAGTTGACATCAAAGGATACAAAGCGGAACTTCCCGTTCTTCCCATATCCGACACGCTTGAAATCGCATTTTTCAATCTTCACGGAAATCAACGTCTTACCGAGCACTGCGGCAAAGAACTTGCCAAACTTTTAACCGATTGCGACGTTTTATTGACGGCGGAATCCAAAGGTTTGCAACTCACCCACGTCATCGCAAGAGAATTAAACCACGACTATTACGCCGTTGCAAGAAAGTCCAAAAAACTTTATATGCAAGACGGAATCGAAGTACACATCGATTCCACCATCACGACGGGCAGAGAACAACGCTTTTATCTGTCAAAGCACGACGTCGACCTTTTAAAAGGCAAAAAAGTCGGCATTATCGACGACGTTGTGTCTACCGGCGCATCCCTTACGGGGCTGGAAAAATTGGTTGAACTTTCGGGCGGAATCATTCACAAAAAAGCCTTCGTTTTAGCCGAAAGTAGCGCCGCAGATCGCAGCGACGTTATTTACCTTGCTTCGATTCCCGTATTTCCTATCGAAAAATAACGTTTACGATTAAACATTTAAAACTATGAAAATTAAAAGCCGACGCGACGGTCGTAAAAAAACGTCGGCTTATCGTATTGTACCTTAAAATAAAAATGAAAAACTATAAAAACGAAGCCGCCGACAAAAGATATTTTCATATACTCGAAAACCTAAGCGATTTTCCGTTTTCCTTCGATTACGACGGAAAAACATATAAAGGTTTTAACGAAAATTATTTTCGATTAGAAAAACGCGATACCGATAAAACAGCCGACAAAGAAACCGATAAGCTTTACTTTCTTTTCGAAAACACCTTAACCGTAACGCTTGTTTTGACGCACTATTTTACTCACGGCGTTACGGAATTCACCGTTTTATTCAAAAACTCGACGCTCTTTAACAGCGGCGTTATAAAAGCACCGTCAATCGATTTAGAGTTTAAGGGCAACAATCCGGTCTTAAAAGGCATACTGGGTGATCATGTAAACAAATACAGACCGTACGCCATCGACATACAAGATAAAGTAATCGATTTTTCATCGGACGGCGGACGAGCCACGCATATAAACTTTCCGTATTTCAACATAGAATACGGAAACGGAGGAGCAATGCTTGCTATAGGTTGGGCAGGTACGTGGTCGGCGCGGTTTTCGGGCAACAAAAAATCCGCTACCTATAAAGCGTCTGCCGTTAACGGGCTAAAAACCTATCTTAAACCGGACGAAGAAATCAGAACGGCTCTTTTTGTCGTCGCACCCTACACTTTAAGAAACGAAAATTACGCGACTAACTTTTGGCGCGATTGGTTCATAAAGTACAATCTCCCCTGTTTTAACGCCGACGGCGAAAAATTACACCCCTTTTCGACTTGTTGCTTTGCAAGCGATACGGGATTACCGAATTCGGACGGAAGTATTTCGGAGAACCATAAAACTTGGAAACCGACGCTTGACAAAATGTTGTCGGAGGGTATAAAACCCGATATACGGTGGTTGGATGCCGGGTGGTATATCCGTCCCGACGGAACAAGCGCAAAACCTTTCGTCAAATCGCACGATTGGTGGGACAGCGTCGGAACCTGGACGTTAGATTCCGAAAAATGGCCCGACGATTCTTTTAAGCAATCGGTCGAAGCAATGCACGAAATAGATATGAAAACGCTTGTTTGGTTCGAACCCGAAAGAGTAACCGATCCCGAAAACTTAGCGAAAAATTTCGGATATGACCTCGAATGGGCTATAAAAATCGATAACGACAAAGCGATTGCAAACAACATCGGAAACGAAAAATGCCGTAAATGGACGACCGACAAGATTACTTCGATGTTAAAAGCCAATAAAGTCGACGTTTACCGCGAAGACAATAATTACAACGCAAGTAAACTTTGGAATTATTTGGACGCACTCGACGGCATCGACAGAAAAGGAATTACGGAAAGTAAATTCATCGACGGGCATTATAAAATGTGGGACGATATAATTGCGTGCACTCTTTCTTACGGCGGGTGCGGATTTGTAGATTCTTGCGCGTCGGGCGGCGGCAGAAACGACTTGGAATCTTTGCGACGCAGCGTTCCGCTTTTAAGAAGCGACAGCGACAGAACAAGCGCGGCGTTAAGGCTTTCGATGACTGCGTCTTTTAACAAATGGATACCTTTTTGCGGAGCGAACACTAAGGAAAAGATAGGTGAACTCGACGCGACGGGAGTGTCGGATCCTTACGTATGGCGCGCTTCGTACCTGCCCGCCCTTAATATCGACTCGCAATTCGCCCATGCGGAAAACGAAGATTTCGATATGCTTCGTTTCGGATTAAACGAATGGAAAAAGGTTTCGCCTTTCCTTTTGAAAGACTTTTACCTTTTAACGCCTTGGCATACGGAAAACGACAAGTCGGGGTTTACCGCTTTTTGCTACTATGACAGCCAAGCGGAAAAAGGAGTGTTACTCGCATTTAGACAAGAGAACTGCGCTGCAAACACGCTTACGGTAAAACTGCCGTTTGCCGAAAAATCCGACAGATATTCGTTAACAGACGAGGACACCGCCCAAACCGAGAGCATAAACGCTTGTGTAAATATTTATTTCGACACCCCTCGCCAAGCGAAACTTTTTTGGATAAATAAATTATGAACAATAATATCTTAATGCTTATTTTATCGCTTGCTGCGGCACTTTTCGCGACAATCGCAAAAAAATATTTTTCCGACAAGCGTTCGAACAATTTTTGCGCTACCTTCGCATTTAACGCGGTAACTTCGTTTGTCGCAGTCATAACTTTTTTTACCACGAGCGGGTTCGACAAGTGTTCCGCATACACCTTGTTATTAGGGCTTTTGTTCGGACTGATAACGACGTTGCAGTGTGTATGTAACATCGCCGCCTTATCGTACGGACCGTTATCCTACACTACCGTCATCGTATCCTTTTCAACGATAATTCCGTCGCTTTCGGGCGTGCTGTTCTTCGGCGAAGATTTAGGCGTCGCGCAAATAATAGGTATTGTTTTGATGCTTGTAAGTTTCGTCCTCGCCGTAAAATCGGACGCCGACGAGAAAAATAAAAAAGCCAATTTAAAATGGCTGATACTATGCGTTGTCGCGTTTTTGGCAAACGGAAGTATCGGCGTATTACAAAAAATACAACAAGCCTCCGCGTATAGCGACGAATCTAACGCTTTTTTGATTATCTCGTTTATCTTTGCAACAATACTCAGCGCAATTTTCGTAACTGTCTTTTACGTTAAAAACAAGACACAAGCCGCTAAATCAGACGAAAAACAATATTTGCCGTCAAAAGCAAACTTAATTTTAGTCCTTGTTTTAGTAGTTGCGGGCATTTGCATGGCGCTCAATCATAAATTTAATCTATATTTATCAGGAGTGATCGATAGCGCGATATTTTTCCCCGTAGTAAACGGCGGAGGTCTTGTATTAACAACTGTTGCGAGCCTTATACTTTTTAAAGAAAAACTTTCCGCAAAACAATGGGCAGGTATCGTTATCGGCATAATTTCGGTTGTCTTTTTATGTAATCCTTTCGGAATATAATTATATTTTTAGTCGATAATCGACCTATAGACAGACTTTTTCGATTTTTCACTTTAATAAACACCTACCCCCTCTAAAACAAAACGGTTTAAAAAAATTGCGCCACGCGTATCGTTTTCGCTTACGAACGACTAAATTTAAAGTATCGTATATTAATTTAAAGGGCTGACAGCAAGTTTATCATAACCTTGCAGTCAGCCCTTTGACATTACAATAACAGTATTTCGGATTTCTTATTTTTTAATTTTTTCTTTGCTCTCTCCGCTTTTTATACCGAATTTTTTCAACTTTTCTTCGATTTTCGTTTGATACTTGCAATAGAGTAAAAACGCGGCTGCGCACACAAGAAAAATTCCTATCCAAACGGGGATTCCCCAACCGCTGAAAGGTATCAAATCGCCCGTTCCTAAAAAACAAACGGCAGCGATATATACAGGCCTTACCGCAAGCATTACTATAATGAAAAACTTAAAACTCATTTTAGTAAGTCCCGCAACCATGCACAAAATATCGTCGGGAAAAAATGGCAAAAGTTGCATTAACGCAAACAAAACATTTCCTTTGTTACCGATTAAATCGATATATCGATCGGTCGTCTCTTTTCCGACGCACCAATAAACGACGGGTTTACCGAAAAATCTTCCGATATAAAACGCTATGACAGAACCCAAAACCACCGACGCATAAGACACGAAAAACGCAATCCACGGCCCGTAAATCGCCGTACCCGCAAGATAAAAAATAAACCCCGGCGCAGGAAGAACTATTACTTGCAAAAGTTGTAAAAAGATATAAACGATATACCCGTAAGCACCCCAATCGAGTATTAATTTTTTTATTTTTTCAAGGTCTTTAAGACTGTCGAAAAGTCCGAACAGATTTAAAACAAAAAACAAAAGGATAAATATTAAAGTAACGACGTTGCACACGAAAGCCGTCCTCGAAAGCGACTGCTTTTTTAATAAGGCGAATATAAAACATCCGCCCGTAAACAACACTATGCAAGTATATGCCAAAACTTTTAAGTACCATTCGACCGTATTAAGAAAAAATATCATAATAACGATCATAATAGCACCGATTAAAAAATTTGCCGCAACAACTACGGCTTTTTGTGTTTTTTCACTCATTTTTACCGCTCGGAATTTTTTTATGCTCTTTAATTATGCGCAAGTTTTGTTTTGTGTATACCACAAGCGACGCGCAAACAAAAGCAATGCTAATCCCTATCATCAATGCGGAAATTCCGCGAGGTATTCCTTTCCAAGCGATATGTATAAAAATATTAATATATAGCGCGACCGTTGTCGCTTTTCCGACGGCATTTGCGCTATAAGTCGTACCGGTTGCTTTAATAATCGCTATACCCTCGATACCCATAATGATTTCCTTAACAACGAATATTACGCTGAGTACAAATATCGGCGGCGAATCCAAATAATCGCACATGGTAAGCAAAAGTGCCAAAAGCGTTAACTTATCGGCGATAGGATCGAGAGCCTTCCCTACAGCCGTTACCATATTAAACTTTCTTGCGATAATTCCGTCGATAACGTCGGTAAACGCCGACAACGCGATTAAAATAAGCATAAACCCGCGCCGTCCTAAAGTGTACGACCAAACGACAAAAGGTATCAGAATTATCCTAAAAACCGATAAAATGTTAGGAATCGTAAACAATTTTTCTTTCATACTTCCACCATACAATATTTTTGCGGCACACAAAGCGCATAGCATATTGTAATATTTCAATGTGAATTTAGAAAAAAATAATTTGTATTAAGTTACACCTTTGTGTAAACGCGATGATTTTTTCGAAAAAATACTATGTTAAGGGAAAATACGGCGGATTAACGGGTAAAATCACGGAAAAAACATTTGCCGCACCCGTTAAGCTTATTACAGCGTTTCTGACATAATGATAAAGTTCACGCGTGGCAGCCGTCACGAAAGATTCGTAATCCTCTTTTGTCGCAATGTCATAAACCTCGTAACACCCGACAAAGGACACGAACAAATCGAAAATCGCGGGGGATTGTTCGGTAGACTCTACTTTAGCGGTCAAGGCTATCATCATTTCGTTTTCGGCAACTTTCGACGCTTTAACCTTACGTTGAAACAAAGGCTTTACCGCTCCGCCGTTTTGCGGCGAAGCCGTGGGATTAAGTTTAAAACGTATTTCTTCGGCGTTGATACCTTTTGTATTGTAATTCATTTTTACTCCTTAAATAATAAAAAGTGTGGCTATAAGCCCGTTATCGGCTTTTTTGTCTGACAACCGAACAAGTTTAAAACTATTCGCCGACGACTTTATTGCAAAAATCTATAATATCGTTTTTAGCTTCTCCGCGTGAAACGTCGTTAAGATATTCGTGAAGAACGCCTTTATATAATTTTAAGGTAACATCCTTAACGCCTTCTTCTTTATACATTTCGTAAAGTTTTTTCGTAAGCTTTGAAAAACCGCCGACGGGATCGTTGTCGCCGCTCATTACAAGTATAGGAATATCTTTGTCGAGTTTTTGCAAATTTTTCTTTTTGTAAATTTCTCTAAGCCCCTTGAAAAAGCACCTATAAAAATTATAAGAACAAATAAATCCGCACATGGGATCATCGTCGTAACGTTTTACCTCGCTTTCTATCGTCGAAATAAAAGAATCGCGTTTCAGTTGTTTTTTATAGTTTTCGAAAGTTATTCGGTTAAGCAACTTTGCGGGGGCTTTTTTGCCTTTAAATACGCAGCCTATCGCGGCGACTATTCCGCCGAAAAATGGCAACGCACCTTTCATACTCGCGCTTCCGCCCAAAATAATGCCGGAAAGATATTGATTGTATTCTTCGATAAACCTTTGCGACAAAAAAGAGCCGTAACTGTGCGACAAAAGTATTATGTCGAGATCGGGATATTTTCCCTTGTAATTTTTACAAAGCATAGCCATATCCTTCAACGTATCGCGATACATATCGCCGTCGGAATAACCGAAGTTATTTTTGTCGGTTTCGCCGTGTCCGCGGTGGTCGTCGCCGATAACGAGATACCCTGCCGCGTTAAGTTTTTCGGCAATATAGGTATAACGCAAAATATGCTCGCACATACCGTGCGCAATCAAAACGATTGCTTTAGGATTGTCGATTTCCCATTCGACGTAAGAAATTTCCTTTCCGTCGTAAGCGGTAAAACTTAAACGTTTCATAAAATACACCTCTCTACGGCTTTAAGCCAATTATTATATTCTTCATCGTGTTTTTTGTCGGGTTTAAAAACTTTAATTTCGCCCCTTTCGTCGGTATCTTCTATTTTCAGTCCTTTAGCACACAGTTTTACCGCGCCCAAAACGGTAGATTCGGTACACGAAGGAACTTCGACCGAAACACCGAGTTCGTCGGCTTGAAACGCCGTCAAAAAAGAGTTTTTCGCGGCGCCGCCGTCCGCGCGTATGTATTTTAACTTTATATTGCTTTCTTCCTCCATAACGGAAAAGAGTTGGCGTGCGGCAAAAGCCATGGCTTCCAACGCAGCCCTTACTATATGGGCGCGCGAAGTATTACGCGTTATTCCCGTAATAAGCCCCGTAGCGTCGGGATTCCAATTAGGCGCGCCGAGCCCCGTAAATGCGGGGACAAAGGAAACGCCTTCCGAACTTTTAACCGAGTTCGCTAAAAGTTCGCTTTCCTTAGCGTCGGAAATTATCCCCATTTTATCGCGGAGCCACTGTATCGCCGTGCCCGCGTTAAACACCGAACCTTCGAGCGCGTAAGAAACTTTTCCGTCGACCTTATAAGCAACCGTAGACAAAATTCCCCGTTTGGAATCGGTAATAACGTCACCCGTATTAAACAAAAGAAACATTCCCGTGCCGTAAGTTATCTTGCCCGTACCCGCCGTTTTACAACCTTGTCCGTACAAAGCGGCTTGTTGGTCGCCTATTACCCCGCAAATCGGGAAAGTTACGCCTTGATAGACGTAATCGCCAAGATAAGCGTCGTTATCGACGATATCGGGCAAAATTTTACGCGGAATACCGAAAAGCCGCAAAAGTTCTTCGTCATAAGACAAAGTATGTATGTTAAAAAGCATAGTCCTCGAAGCGTTCGTAACGTCGGTTACAAAACTATTTCCGTCCGTAAGCCTATAAATAAGATAAGTATCTATAGTGCCCACCATAAGTCTGTCTTCGCTTAAAGCATCCTTTACCGCGTCTACGTTTTCCAAAAGCCAACGTATTTTACTTGCGGAAAAGTAAGCGTCGACAACAAGCCCGGTCTTATCTTTTATAAGTTTTTTTTGCGTTTCGGTTAAACTTTCGCAGTAGTCTTTTGTACGCCTACATTGCCAGATAATCGACCTATAGAGCGGTTTTCGGGTAATTTTATCCCACGCAACAACCGTTTCGCGCATGTTGGTTAAACCTATACCTTCAGCCCTTAACTTGGCGTAATCCAAAGCGTCGTTTAAGCATAAAATAGTTGAAAGATATATTTCTTCGGCATCCTCCTCAACCCAACCTAAATGCGGATAATATTGATCGACTGATTTTTGCTTAACGATTTTCAATTTTCCCGTTTTCGTATCATAGCAAGCAGACCTTATAGAAGTCGTGCCCGCATCTATACCGATTATTTTACTCATACATATATTTTACACTATGTTTTTAATATTTTCAATAGTTTTTTAAAAATTCTTTGTCAATTTATAAAATAATTATATAATTTTCACCGAATCCGCAACGGTTTTTTGAATTTTAACGAAAATTATTAAAATGCGGCATAATATATACTATGAAATCAATAGTTTTAACGGGCGGCGGAACCGCCGGGCACGCGTTGCCGCACTTGGCGATTTACCCGTATATAAAAGATAGTTTCGATAATTTCTACTATATAGGCTCATATAACGGTATAGAACGATCGCTTTTTAGCGATAAGTTTCAATATTTTCCTATAACGACGACTAAACTTGTAAGATCTCTTTCTTTAGAAAATTTAAAAATCGCACCTAATCTTATAAAGGGCACAAGAGAGGCGCAAGAAGTCTTAAAAAAACTGCAACCGTCGGTCGTGTTTTCTAAGGGCGGTTACGTCGCAGTACCCGTCGCACTTGCCGCGAACAAACTAAAAATCCCGGTCATAACGCACGAATCGGATTTTTCTTTAGGATTGGCGAACAAAATAATCGCCAAAAAATGCGACTATGTTTTAACTTCTTTTGAAAGCGCAGCGAAAAAACTAAAAAACGGGGTTTTTACAGGTCCGCCCGTAAGAGAATTTATTTTAAACAAACAAAAAGCCCTGTCCTACTTCGGGCTTTCGGGCAAAAAACCTATCATCTTAGTTATCGGCGGAAGTAGCGGAAGTTTAACGCTAAATAAGGCGATAACAGACTTATTGCCCGACTTATTGAAAAAATATGACCTTGTACACCTATGCGGCGGAAAAAGAATAACCGAAAAACAAGACGGTTATGTTAAGGTCAGTTATTTAGACGATATTTCCCTAGCGTATTCCGTTTGCGACTTAGCCGTATCCCGCGCGGGAGCAGGCGTTTGTTTCGAACTTTTAAGTTTGAATATTCCAGCCCTTTTTATTCCTCTTTCCAAAAAAATATCACGCGGAGATCAAATAATCAACGCCGATTACTTTTATAAAAAAGGATTTTGCAACGTTTTAAACGAGGAAAATTTAAAGAACACCGACTTAATGAAAAAAATCGACGAAACTTTTGCTAACGCCGACAAATATATAAATAATATAAAAACTTACGACAATAAATGCGGCAATCGCAAAATCGCCGACATTTTAAAGGTGTACGGAAATTAAGACAGCACTACGTTGATTTTTTCATTCCTTAGTGTTATTATATTGTCGAAAAATATATATTATCGAGAATGAAAAATGAAAATACAAATAATTATCGAACTTATTTTTATGCTTATTGCGAAAAACAAGGTAACCGTAAAGGAAATCACCGACCGTTTCGGGATTTCGAGGCGTACGGCTTTCCGTTACATCGACGCCATAACGCTTGCTAATATTCCGCTAACGGCGACGTACGGCAGAAACGGCGGATATTATATCCCGGACGACTATAAACTTAGGTCGACTTTTTTCACGCAAGAGGAATTAAAACTTTTAATTTCTTTAATAGATACCGTCGGCGAAACCGTCATAAAAAACAAACGCGACTATAGCACCGACGATCTTTTGTCGACAAAAATGAAATTAAAAGAAAAACTTTCGGCGTTAAATAAAGGATAATCTGTATCCGCACGCCGTAAAAACAAACTTACCAAGCTTTCATACGGTTTTGATAAAGATTCGCAAAGATATACCGAGGGCACGTCGAGCAAAAATTCAGCGAAACGGACAAAAAATACTTTTTTAGATTAATTTGTTCGATTATTCTTTTCACTAACCGACAAAAATTGAAAAAGGCTTTCGCAAAAAACAACGAAAGCCTTTTCTATTTAAGTGCGATTATGCGTCCTCTTCTTCGGTGATAAGGTCGCTGTAAGTCTTTTTGTAAAGAGTGATTGCGTACCTTTCGTTTTCTTCGTCAACGAAAGGATTGATTTTTTCTTCGACGATCTTGTTGATTTCGGTGCTTACGACAGCGTTCTTTTTAACTTCTCTGTAATTATAAGCAAGAGTGCCTTTTTGAGCGAGATCCGCTAAAAATTGAGTTTTGCCCGCATCGTCGATAGCGTAAGGAGCGTTAGTGATTTTCTTGGTACATAAAATGATGTGGTAACCGTATTCGGTTGCAACGATCGTGTAAGCGCCAACGCCTTCTTTAACGACCTTTTTAGCTGCCGCCGCGAATTCTTTTACGTAAGTCGTAGCGGACGTAAAGTCGGAATAAAGATAACCGTATTCCTTATTCAAGCAACCCGTGTCGGTGCTGAATGCGAACAACAAATCGTTAAACTGATCATAAACGCCGTTTTCATCGAAAAGCGTGTTAATCTTTTCGGTGCTGAGCATACCGAAATCTTCGCTATCTTCAAAATATTTAGCGTTGCCTAAAACGGGTTGAACGTAAGTCGTATAGAAATCGGTAAATCCTAACTTAGTCGGGGTTACTTCGGAATAAGTCCAATTAGTCTTTTTAACGCCGTTGTCGTCGTCGGTAACAACGCCATTAGCGTCCTTAGCGGTAACGGTACCGATAAAGTTTTTTACGTTATCTAAAGACGAAACTCTGTAATCGTCGTCGAAAGTAAAGGTTTTAGACGTTTCGGTTTCGGCGTAAGTACCATAGTTGTTTTGTACCCAAGAAGCCCTTTGATCGTAAGCCTTTAAGTCAGCTAAAAGTCTTTCCCTATAAGCAGTAACGTCGGATTCTTTAACGCCTACTTTCGAAGAATAACTCGTTAAAAGTGCTTTTTGTTCGTCAGTAAAACCTATCAACAAGTTGGTAACGTAACCGTAAGCGTCGTCATACGGAGTGTAAAGAACGAACGACGTATCGGAAACGTTTCCTAATGCGGTTTCGTAAGAAGAAATATCGCTTCTATATAAAGCTTCTTGCGTTTTGTATTCAACGCCGTATTGAGCCCAAAGACCGTCGTCCGAAAGTTTTTCGTTTTCCGCTTGAGAGATTAAAGAATCTTCATAATTGGAAATGAGCGCGCTTTCGAGACGGGAAACCAAAAGACTTTCGAAGTAAGTGCAATTGAAAGACTTATCGGGATCCTTAACGTCGTAATATCTTTCTTTTTCCGATTTTTTAGCGTCGCCTTTTGCCCATCTGTCGCCTTCGTTGTTTAAACCGTTGGTTTCAAGATAGTCGAAAAGTTTGCTTGACGCTTGTTTTCTTTCTCTCGAAGAACCGAAGTCGATTTTGTAATTGTCATATAAGAACATATTAAGGTCGTAAACGGAAGGATCGGTTTCGACTAACGCGGTAAAGTCTGCGTTTTCCGCACCGTCTTCGTCGTAACCTAAAGTCGCTTCGACAACTTTGATTTCGTAGTCGGTTGCCTTTCTTGCCTTTAACGCTTCTTCGTCCTCGTCTTCTTCGTCGTCCAAAGTAGGAGTGGTGCGCGCGGTAAAGGATTCGTCTTCCGTTTCGTCTTCGTCAGCGTCTTCGTCCATAAAAGTTTCCACCATGGAGTTAACGGAAGATCTTACAAGGTAAAGCGAATTTTTCCATTCGTATTCGGTCAAATATTGCTTTAAGTTGAGAACGTAAGCCGCTTCTAAACCGGTTTTATCGTTTTCGGTAAAGTTAAGCTTAATATCCGCGTTGGCTTTGGATAATTCGTATCTTGCAAGTTGGGTAATGACTTTGTTGTTAACGACGTTATCGAGAACGAGTTGATAAGCCTTGCTCGTCGTATATCCGTAAGAACTTACGTATTGATAGCCGTAAGACATATAGCCTGCGACAAGATCTCTTTTATAAATGTTTTCGTCGTTAAGCTTACCTTTTAATTCGGCATCTTCAGGGTTCTTTGAAATGTTAACGGTCGCAACGACCTGATTCATATCCCTGTCAACTACGGTTGTAACCCAATCGCATGCGGCAAACATCGATAAAACGATCGTTACCGAAAGTACTAAAGTTACGATTTTTGCAATAAGTTTCTTCATAAAACTCTCCTGCGCCGAAACACGCCCTTTTTAATTGCTTTCGCTTAGACGTAATCCGACGGTTATTATTTGTAAATTTTGCACCCTTGTTTTTACCGATGAAAAACTGCGAGTTGCACTTGTACTTGACTATTATACTAAATTATAATAAGTAAAGCAAGGTTTTTGAGGCAATATTTCAACCAAATTTTGATTTATTTTCGATTTTGTGCAAAAAATTTTGTCTTTACTTTTAAAAAATCGGTTCTTACTTTTGATTTGCGAGCGAAAATTTAATAAATTCAAGCGCAAGCCCCAAATTGTATTCCGCCGACTTAACACCCGTTTCGATCGTTACGAAAGGATTGACGTCGAAAGACAAACGGCTTATTTGTTTAAATTTATCGAGCGAGGCGTTTACTCCGCCGCCTTCGAAACTGTTGATGTCTTTAAACACTATTACCGCTCTTTCCCGCGAAACGGTTACCTTTATCGCATCGGCTTTTCTGGTAAGATATTTGAGTTCCGACACCGCTATAAGATTTTCGACTTGTTTGGGAAGTTTCCCGTAAAGTTCGGAAATCTCTTTTGCAACGCGCGATTTATCTTCGTCCGACGATATTTCCGCGATGATTTTGTACACGTCCATTCTCGACGTAGATACCGAAATATAGTCGTCGGGAATAAACGCGTCGAGCCTTACGTCGAGTTCTGTTTCGTAATCCTTGGTAACTTCGCCGAGTTGCTCTTTCAGCAGTTTTGAATAAAGTTCGTAACCGATTTTATCCATATGCCCGTGCTGTTCTTTACCGAGAACGTTTCCTGCGCCGCGGATTTCCAAATCGCGCATCGCTATTTTGTAGCCACTGCCGAGTTCGTTATGCTCTATAAGTGCCGATAACCGCTTGTAAGCCGCGTCGGTTATTACTTTGTCGGGCTTAAAAGTAAAGTAGGCGTGTGCCATTTTATCGCTTCGCCCGACACGCCCCTTTAATTGGTAAAGGGTAAAAAGCCCGAATTTATCCGAGTCTATAACGATAAGCGTGTTGGCGTTGGGAAGGTCTATTCCGTTTTCTATAATCGTAGTACAAAGAAGTACGTCATACTGACCGTTATAGAAGTCCATTATGTTGTTTTCGAGCAACTTTTTATCCATTTGCCCGTGACATACGACTATACGCGCTTCGGGCAAAAGTGAGGCTATATGCCCGTAAAACGCATTAATCGTTTCTACACGGTTATATAAAACAAAGGTTTGACCGCCGCGCGACAGTTCTTTTAAAACAGCGTCTCGAATAAGCGCGTCGCTTTCTTCCAAAACGTAAGTTTGTACGGGTATTCGCTTTATCGGCGGCGTGTTTATAAGGCTCATTTCGCGTATACCCGAAAGCGACATATGCAAAGTTCTGGGTATTGGCGTAGCCGTCATCGTCAGCGTATCGACGCTGCTTTTTAAAGAACGTAATTTTTCCTTGGCTTCTACGCCGAAACACTGTTCTTCGTCCAAAATAAGCAAGCCCAAATCTTTAAAAACGACGTCTTTGCCTAAAACCCTGTGGGTTCCTATTATAAGATTATAGCTTCCGTCCGCTATGCCTTTCAGATATTGTTTCAATTTTTGCGACGTTACGAATCTGTTAAGCACTGCGATTTTTACGCCGAAGCCTTTGAATCTTTCCGTCGCGGTGCGATAATGCTGTTCGCTAAGTATTGTGGTAGGCGCCATAATAACCACTTGTTTGTCGTCGAGTATTGCTTTAAACGCGGCGCGGAAAGCAACTTCGGTTTTACCGAAACCGACGTCGCCCATTAAAAGCCTATCCATAATTCTGTCGCTTTCCATATCCTTTTTTATTTCGGCAACCGATTGCGCTTGGTCTTCGGTAAGGTCGAATTCGAAAGCGTCGTCGAACTCTTTGGTCATTTCGTTATCGGGCGAAAACTTAAAGCCTTTCTTTTCGGCGCGTTCACGGTAAAGTTTTTTAAGATTTATGGTCATGCGGGAAATGGATTCCCTTGCACGTTGTTTGATTTTATCGAACTCTACGCCGCCTATTTTGTTTAAGTGGGGTGCTTTTTCGCCGCCGAGATATTTTGTAAGTTTATCGAGTTGTTCTACGGGAACGTATAAAAAGTCGCCGCCGGCGTATTCGATCGCAACGTAATCTTTCGTGCTTTCCGTCGTGGAAATTCTTTCCGTACCCCTTACGATACCTATCCCGTGCGTTTCGTGAACGGCGAAATCACCGACTTCGGGAGCGGTAAAGGTGTCCTTGCGACGTTTTACGATCTTTCTTTCTCTTACACCGCTTAAAAATACGTCGCACGTACCTATTATCGCTAATTTTTCGTCGTGAAAGATAAAACCGTTGGATAAAAACGAGGGAACAAGATAAACGCCAGCCGTCTTCTCCGGCTCGTCGGTAATTACCGACATAACGCCCGCTGTATACAAAGTATCCTTTAATCTATTCGCTCTTTCGCGGTTTCCGGTGGCGATAATCGACCTATAGCCCCGTTTTTGCCAATTTGCAAGGTCAATCGGCAAATCTTGCGGAGATGACGTATACCTTGCGACGGGGGTTACGTTTAGCCTTCTCGTGACGTTGGGGCGGAAAAATTCCGTACTCGTCGTCAAACTTTGAAAAGCAACGCCCTTCCTTTTTTTTAATAAAGCGTACAAGTTATCGGCATCGTTTAATTGCTTGGAAGTAAAATCGAGCGCTTCGCCGGCTTCGTAAAGCCCGAAACATCTTTCCGTGTGTTCCCTCAAAGTTCCGCTTACGGCATCGGATATAAGTTTAGGCTCTAAATACGCAACCGTAAGATTTTCATCGAAAAATTTTGTAAAATCCGCCGTTACGTTTTTTAAAAGAGGATAAAGATAAGAAAGCGAATTATCATAGTAATTCTCGCTTTCGAGCATCGACTTGATATCGCCTATAATTTGGCGTGCTTTAGTAGTCTGCCTGATGTTTTTAAGTTTCTTAAACGATTGAGAAAGTCTGTCTATAAGCCCGTTAACCTCGTTTTTTTTAATAGTAAAGTCAATGGCGGGCAATATTTTAATCGAACGGACTTCTTCCTTACCGACGTGCTCGATCGTGTCTAACAAGCGTATTTTTTCAATCTCGTCGCCGAAAAAATCACACCTAAACGCATCTTCGCAGTTTATCGGGAATACTTCAAAAATATCTCCGCGTACGGAAAATTCTCCTTTGTTTTCGGAAAATTCGGTGCGTTTATACCCCATCGAAACCATAGTTTTAATGAGTTCGTCTAAAGAAATCTCCTCGGCGACGGAAAGATTAAGAATTTTTAAGTCCGTCGGAAAAAGTTGCAAAAGACTCTCCGCTGTCGTCGTAACGAATCTAACCCCTTCTTTTATTTCGGAAATCGCGGCAATCCTTGCAAACAGGCTTTCCTTGTTAAAGAACTTTTTATATAGTAAAACGTCGTCCTTGGGCGGCAAATACACAGCCTTTTCGCCCGTGTAAAAAGGCAATTCTTCGGCAACGCTTTTCGCCGTGACGCCGTCTTTGCAAACAAAGAGCACTTGCCCGTCGAAAAGCGAGGCAAGGTAAACGGCTAACGGCTTAGATACGCCAAATACCGCAGTGGAAAGTCCACTGCGGGTATCGTCGTAAAGATTTTTCAAATCTTCGTTATTATTTGGTCTTATATATTGATTAAGCATAGTCGATTATACTGAAAAACCGAACTGAAACGAACTTAGTACTTTTTATGGCTTAAAAAGCTCCGTGATAAGCCAAAACTCTGCAATAAGTCGAGACAAAAGACTATTCTATTCTTTTATTGTACTCTTGCATAAGCGCGTCTTTAGTAAGCCCTTTTACGAAATCGAGCGCACAATCCGCCGCACGTGAAATAGCCTTATTGAAAGATTCGAACTCACTATCGTTAATTTTCGATAGAACGTAATCTATAAGCGGAATTAAAGGATTACGTTGTTTGGAACCGATCCTTACTCTGGCAAAATCCGTCGAAGACAGCAACTGCGAAATGTTACGCATTCCGTTATGCGTCCCTGCCGAGCCGTGCGGACGAAAACGTATCTGTCCTATCTCGATATCTATATCGTCGTAGATAACGATTAAATCATCGGTAGACAAGGAATAGTAAGATAAAACCTTACTAATGCATTCACCGCTCAAATTCATATAAGTCGTAGGCTTAACAAGCAAAAATTTTTCGCCGCCGTATTCACCTTGAGCGATAGCGCATTTAAGTGCCGATTTTAGTTTAAAGTCAAGTCCTAATTTAGCCGCAATGTTGTCTGCCGCGATAAACCCGAGATTGTGATAGGTTTTTTCGTACTTTTTTTCGGGATTACCAAGCCCTGCTATTACTTTCATTTAAAACCCCGAATAGTTTAATTTTGATAAATATCCGCCATCTGCATATCTGCGTAAATAAACTTAATAGCTTTCGCGACAAGGGGCGCAACCGACAAAATTTCGATCTTGTCTATTCTCTTTTCCGCGGGAAGGTCTATCGTATCCAAAACGACAAGTTTATCTATATAGGAGTTTTGAATTCTTTCTATCGCCGGTCCGCTTAATACGGGGTGAGTGCAACAAGCGTAAATCTTTTTAGCCCCCGCTTTATGAAGAGCTTCCGCGCCGAAACACAAAGTTCCCGCAGTATCTACCATATCGTCGACTAACAAGCAGTTTTTGTCCTTGACGTCGCCTATGATGTTTAAAATTTCCACTTGATTGGCTTTGGGACGGCGCTTATCTATAATCGCCATGGGAACGTTCAGTTTGGAAGCGACGTTTCTTGCCCTTCCGACGCTGCCCATGTCGGGCGAAACGACGACGAAATTATCGTCGACGAGATCTTCGAAATGTTTACATAGAATAGGATTTCCCACAAGATGATCGACGGGAATGTCGAAAAATCCTTGAATTTGCGGCGCGTGAAGATCGATAGACAGCAATCTGTCCGCACCCGCAGAAGTAATGATGTCCGCTACTAGTTTAGCGGTAATGGGATCGCGCGGTTTTGCCTTTCTGTCTTGACGTGCGTATCCGAAATAAGGGATTACCGCCGTGATACGTCCCGCAGACGCACGACGCGCGGCGTCTATCATAACGAGAAGTTCCATCAAGTTTTCGTTTACGGGATAAGAAGTAGATTGAATAATGAATACGTCTTTACCGCGAATACTGTTAGTAATGTGCACGCTTGTTTCTCCGTCGGAAAAATGCCCGACTTCAACGCCGAATAAACTCATTCCGAGTTCTTTCGCAATCGCTTCTGCCAAAGGTTTGTTGGAATTTCCGCTAAAAAGGACTAATTCCGTGTCGTGTGTAATCATGATGTCATCTCCTTACGGCGCTCCGCCACTTTAAATATTTACTTGCAAAAACGTAGCCGTTTCGCAGACGGCACGATTTACGCTTTTTGCAAGATTTTGTTCACAGTTAATATAATAAAGCAATTTTCGGGTTTAGTCAAATCGCTACACCGACATTTTCAAAAAATGTCGATTATTCGCGAAAGATTTTTCTTAGCCGAAACGTCGCCGTTTTAAAATCCGTTTTTTGTAACGCTATTTAGCCTGTTTTCGTCTTTCCTTGAAAAAATCGGTCAAAAGCGCGGAACATTCATCTTCCAAAACGCCGCCCTCGAAATCGGTTTGCCAATTAAGAACCCCCGATGACAAAAGATTGAACTTACTTTCGCAAGCGCCGCCCTTAGGTTCCTTTGCACCGTAATACACCTTTTTTATACGCGCGTTTAAAATTGCACCCGCGCACATAACGCAAGGCTCCAACGTAACGTAAAGTTCGCACTCGTCAAGTCGCCAACCGTCAATCTTTTTACACGCCTTTTGTATGGCTAAAAGTTCGGCGTGATATGTTGCGATGTTTTTACTTTCTCTCAAATTGTGCGCCCTTGCGATAATTTTCCCGTCGCGGACTATAACCGCACCGATAGGAACTTCGCCTTTTAAAAGGGCTTTTTTCGCTTCTTTTATAGAAGCCTTCATAAAATATTCTTTCATCTATTTATGGTAAACGGCATTGTTTATAATGGTAAACGCCCTATAAATTTGTTCTGTCAAAACAAGTCTTGCCATCGTATGCGGAAAAGTCATATCGGAAAACGACAACCTTTTTGCCGATGCGTTTTTAACTTTATCCGAAAGTCCGTACGAACCGCCTATGACAAAAGTGATTTCTTCGCCGTCGTCGATATATTTTTTTAATAAGCGAGCAAAATTCTCGCTCGAAAGTTTTTCGCCTTCGATACAAAGGCTTATTACTTTACCCTTCAGTTTTTGCAAAATGCTTTCGCCTTCGGCGTCGATAAGTTTTTGTCTTTCGACGCTCGATTGACCTTGTAAAAAGGTTTCTTCCTTAACTTCTTTTATATCGACGGTTGCAAATCTTGAAAGACGTTTTACGTATTCGTCGATTGCGTCGCGAAAATAAGATTCCTTAACCTTTCCGACTGCAACGATATTGATTTTTATCATAAAAGCGTTCTCCTTTTTTCGACGAAACGATTTTATTAGTCCGACTTAAAAGCATAAAGCCACCTATAAGCCCGTTATCAAACAAAAAGATTAGCAATCCACATTACAAGACAAATTGCGAACCCCGGCAAAATACATACTAAATAATCGATAACGTCGGTCTTCTTATATTGCTTTTTCTCCTTCGAAAAATCATAGCCTTTCATGCTTATGTAAAGACCTAACGCGACCGATAACACTCCCGCGATACAAAGTATTATCTTCATAACGCCTTCGATGACGAAATCGGGCAACAAATAGTGCCACATGATTATCAAAAAATTGTTTAAAAAGTGAAGAATTATCGTCGGCAAAATACTCCCCGACGTCAGCGCAACCACGCCGTAAATTACGCCTATCACGAATTGATAAATAGTTTGTGCGGGAGACATATGGTATAGCGAAAACGCCGCGGCAGTTACGAGTATCGCCTGGATTTTTCCGAAACTTTCGGCGCCTTTAAGCATTAATCCTCGAAACAAAAATTCCTCGACGCACGCAGGGATAAGGGCGATGAACACAACCGAAAAGACAACCGCCCCGACCGATTTTTGAGGAAGCACGACTTCGTCCGCGACATACCCGAACTTTTCAAGCAACGTTACGAACCAATCGTTTAAACTGCTTAATCCGAAAAGCGCGCCTAACGATATGGTTACTATTACAAGAATGTATTTTTTGGCAAATTTAAATTCGGTAACGTCGGTCAATAGCAATTTGTGCCTTTTGTAGGTCATGAACGAACCCGCAGCAAGCGCCAAACTTATTACGAAAAAACTACTAAAAAGGTAAACGGTATTCGTCGTAACGTCGATTTTATCTTGCAACGAAAAAACAACTATCGACGCAATAAAATAAACGACGATTACGGCAAGCATCGACGTCGTAAACGCCCCCGCCGCCTTATATGGCGTGGAAACTTGTTCTTCGCTTAAGTTGAAATTATCTTTTTTCATAAATATTTCCTTTTGTGCGGCGCCGCGATACTCGTAAATTAAATGCTAAAACGCCGATAATCGACCTATAGCCCGGCTTTTTTATTACAAGCAGAAACTAATCGTCTTTATTCTCGTTAGACGAAGCCGCCGTTTCGTCGTTTTGTTTGTTGAGCTTCTTTTTAAGTTTTATGTCTTTTATCATTTGCAACCATTCGGTAGCGTGTTCGTCCCCGGATAAAAGCCGTTTAATATTTTGTCTGTGAGCAATCCAAGTAAGCGCGACTATACCCAAAATAAAGGCGTTTACGAAAATAAGATAAGCGATTCTGTATTCGACGGTGGTTTCTTTAACCAAATAATCACTATAAATGCTCATACTCGCGAATATCGCAGGCGGAGTCGTCGCCAAAAACGAACCCATCGAACCTATCCCCGTAAACAAAATAAAAGCAAGTGCTACTATACCGAAAATAACTGCGACTACGGTGTCGCAAACCAAAAACACACCGATTGTCGTCGCTATCCCCTTACCGCCTTTAAAACGATAATAGCAAGGGAAAATATGTCCTAAAACGACGAAAAAACCAGCCATGTATTTTGCCATTTCTCTAACAGGTAAAATGGAATATTCGAAAACCAAATTTTTGCCGAAAGCAAAAGTGGCAATAAGCGTAGGGATTACGCCTTTTAAAATATCGAGTGCCAAAATGAGCACGGCGGCTTTAAGACCAAGCGTTCTACTGACGTTCATGGTTCCCGGGTTGCCGCTTCCCATTTTTCGTATATCTTTTCCTATAAGTCTTGTAAAAATTATAGCGTTGTTTACGCTTCCTAAAAGATAGGAGCCTATAATAAGCAAAGCAAACGACCACCACAAGGTGGAAAAATTCATCTCAATCATCGTTTTTCTCTCTAAAAATTATTCTTATAGGCGTGCCGGAAAAATCAAACGCTTTCCTTATAACGTTTTCAAGATATCTTTTGTAAGAAAAATGAACTAAAATAGAGTCGTTTACGAAAATAATAAAGGTAGGCGGACAAACGCCGTCCTGCACGCTGTAATAAATCTTTAAACGCTTGCCGTGATAAGAAGGCGGCTCGTTCATTCTTACGGCGTCGTTTATGACGTCGTTAAGCGTTCCCGTCGTTATTCTTCTCTTGGCGTTTTGTAAAGATTCGAGCGCGGTAGACAAAACCTTAGGCACCCTTTGTCCCGTCTTTGCCGAAATGAAAACCGATTTGTAGTAGTCCATAAAAGCAAGGTCGCAATCGAGTTCTTTTCTGAAACTTTCGACTGTAAAGGTGTCTTTTTCGACGGCGTCCCACTTGTTCATAACTATTACGGAAGGTTTTGCTTGTTCGTGAATATACCCCGCGATTTTGACGTCTTGTTCGGTAAGTCCTTGCGTAGAATCGACAACGAGCAAACTTACGTCGGCGCGCCTTACCGCACCGAAAGCCCTTACGACGGAATAATACTCTATGTCTTCGTCGACGGCTTTTTTCTTTCTGATGCCGGCGGTGTCGATGATTTTATATTTTTGTTCGTCGAGTTCGAACGGCGTATCTATAGCGTCGCGCGTCGTACCCGCGATATCGGAAACGATAGTTCTGTCGTAACCCAATATGGTGTTTACGAGGCTCGATTTACCCGCATTGGGTTTTCCGACGACGGCTATTTTCACGACGTCGCTATCGTCTTCTTCCTCGATACGGGAAATGTGATTGCAGACTTCTTCCAAACAATCGCCGAATCCTTTAGACTGTTCGGCGGAAACACCGATAGGCTCGCCGAGTCCCAATTCGTAAAACTCGAACAAATCTTCTCTCTTATAATTGTCAAGTTTGTTGACGACCAAAACTATCGGCTTTTTGGAACGACGCAACTTATCCGCAACGTCGCGATCGGCGGTGGTTACGCCTTCTTTTGCACTGCACATAAAAATAATTACGTCAGCGGTTTCGATTGCGATTTCGGCTTGTTTTTTGATGTGTTGCCACATTTCGTCTTCGCTTTTAAGTTCTATACCGCCCGTATCTATCATCGTAAAGTTATAACCGCACCATTCGGCGTCGCAGTAAATTCTGTCACGCGTAACACCCGGCTTGTCCTCTACGATGGCTATTTTCGTACCCGTGATTTTATTAAAAAAAGTAGATTTGCCTACGTTAGGTCTACCGACGATGGCAATAATAGGTTTCATAATTACTCCTTACCCGCTAAAACGTTAAAAAAGTGATTGCCTTGTACTTCGGCAAGTTTTACGGGTTTTCCGATTTTTTGTTGTAAAGCGTCCAAAGTCATTCCGTCCAAAAAGACGTTTTCCGTTTCCTTCATCATATTTTTCGGAAGAACGACTTCGTCGAAATCTTTGTCGAAATTTAGTATTGCTTCCGAAACGTCGCCGCCCGTCAATAAACCGGAAGCAGTTATCGTAGGACCGAAAAATTTATTTACGGGTGCGATAACGTATACTTTAAGTCCGTCGACGTAAGCCTCGGTTTTTTTAGCGTATTCCTCGATAAACGGCTTTGCCGCAACGCCCGTTACGATAAGCAAAGTCCGCCTATAGGTCGTTTTTTCGCACACTTCGTTATAATCGTGCATAAATGCGGAAAACATTCCTACGCCGTTTTCTATCTGTTCGAAATTTCCGTAATCTTCGTATTTCGGGAAGGGCATTTTTGCGCGAACGTAAAAATCGTCGGCTGCAAAAATAAAATCACGCCCGAATTTTTTATTGAGCGATTCGACAGTTTTTATAAGATTTGCCGAGTACTCTCCGTCGATGTCTTCGATTTTGGTAAGCCCTTCGCGATGTCCGGATATTCCGCACGGAACAACCGCAAGCGTTTTTACGTTTTTTATGGGTGCTAAATAAGAACAGGTCGTTTCGAGAGCAATTCCGTCGTTGACGCCTTTAACCAAAACGATTTGAGCGTGTATTTCGATACCGCCGTCAGTAAGCCTTTTTATCATATCGTAAAGTCTTCCCGCAAAACGGTTTCCGATCATCATTTCGCGCTGATTTTTATATAGTGTGTGAACGGAAATATAAAGGGGCGAAAGATGTAATCTTATAATCCTTTCGATGTCGCTATCGTTTACGTTTGTCAACGTAACGTAGTTGCCGCACAAAAAACTTTGGCGGTAATCGTCGTCCTTTACGTACAAACTTTCACGCATACCTTTAGGAAGTTGCTGAACAAAGCAGAAAATGCAATTATTGCGACACAACTTCATTTCAAGCCCGTCCGATTCAAACGTAAGTCCTAAAGTTTCGTCGTCGTCTTTTTCGATTTCACACTCGACTTCTTTTCCGTGCGTGCCGATGGTCATCGTAAAACTTTCCTTGGCGTCGTAATAAAGATAGTCCAAAAGGTCGACGACGTCATGACCGTCAAATTTGAGCAAGGCGTCGCCTACTTCGAGCCCGATTTCTTCGCCGATGCTGTTTTTTTCAATTTCTTTTATAATTAACATACTAAATATATTTTATAATAAAACGAGCGGTTTGTAAAGGAATAAACTCAAACTGCCGTAATTTTGTTACTTTTTAGTCTTGTTTTTCGCCGCATTTTCGGAAAATACACACCCGCAATAGTTTTGACGATACAACCCGTATTCTTTCGAAAGTTCGATAGACCTTACGTAACCCTGTCTTTTTTTAAAGTCGGAAGGCAAAAAGTCGACGCCGACTTGCTTCGATATTTTCTCGCCTATAGCGTTTAACTTTTCGGCGTTTTTATAAGGGCTTACGGACAAAGTAGTGCAAAAACAGTCATATAGCCCGACTTTTGCAACTTTTGCGGTTTCATAAAGTCTGTCTTCGTAACAAGAAAAACACCTTGAACCGCCTTCGGGCAAGTCCTCCTTGCCTTTTGCTAATTCAAAAAATTTATCGGGATTATATTCGCCCTCGATAATTTTAACCCTTTCGCCGTAAACGGCGTTTACGAAACGATAAAGTTCGGAAAGTCTGTAATCGTATTCTTCTTTATCGGTGATGTTCGGATTATAGAAAAATAAGGCAACGTCGAAATAAGGCGCAACCCTTTCCAAAACGCTTGACGAACACGGCGCGCAACAAGCGTGAAGCAGCAGTTTCTTTTTTCCGTCAAGGTTTTTAACGTAATTTAAAAATTCATTGTCGTAATTAATTTTTTGTATCATAGTTTTTTACCGAAAAGCGAGCCTATAGGTCGGTTATCGCTAATTTTTATTGTTTTCTGTCGGCTTTGTCAAAGCAATTTTTACGATTAGCGCGACAAGCATTACTGCAGCGACGATAAGCATACAACCTATAATTAAATCGACGTAATCTTGGAACAGCAATGTCAAAAACGTTATAAAAAGTCCCGCTATAAAATTACCGAGCGCAAGCGGAATTATCGAATCTTTAAAAGATAAATTCAAAAACACCGCTATCGCCGCACCCGTCCACACGCCCGTTAAAGGAAGCGGCACGGCAACGAAAATCAAAAGTGCTTTTATTAAAAATTTGCGTTTTAAGTCTTCGGGTTTGCCGTTCGATTTAAGAGAAAGTTCGTTTGCCTTGTTTTCGAAAATAATTTCAAGTTTAACGACAATCTTTTTTACAAACGGTATTTTTTTTAAAAGTTTAAAAACGTAAATTAAAAGAAAAAATATCGGTATAACTATAATCGTCGAACCTAAATAGGATAAAAGCGCGCTTTCGTAAAGTTTTAAGCCCGATTTTAAGCCTATCGGTATAGCCCCTTTAAGTTCAACAAGAGGAAACATCGCGACTAAGGCGACCAAAAGATACGGATTTTTTATAAACGATTGCAAAAAACCGACTACAATATCTGCCATTCTACTCCTAATAAATTGCTTTTTTTCTAAAAATATTATATTATATTTTTAAGATTATATCATCATTTTGCTTTACGCAAACAAAATTTCGCGAAATATAAAAATTATGACTACTCAACAAATGTTATCGCCGCTAAGGCGTGCTATTGAAGATTTTAATATGATCGAGGAAAACGATCGCATTGCAGTAGGGCTTTCGGGCGGAAAGGACAGCGTTACTCTGTTAACACTTCTTGCAAAATTACAGGTGTTTTATCCTAAAAAGTTTTCCGTCGTCGCCATAAGAATCGATATGGGACTACAATGCGACGAGAACGAAGTTTTACAAATGGAAAACTATTGCCGTGATTTAAACGTCGAATACGTCGTCGAAAAAACAGACATCGGCGCCATACTTTTCGATATCAGAAAGGAAAAAAATCCGTGCAGTCTTTGCAGTAAAATGCGGCGCGGCGCTTTAAACACGGTGGCGGCAAACTTAGGTTGCAACAAATTAGCCTTAGGACATCACGCCGACGATTTGGTGGAAACTTTTTTTCTGTCGATGATTTTCGAAGGACGTTTTTCGACTTTTGAACCCGTCACCTATCTTACGCGCTCGGAAATGACCGTTATCCGCCCGATGATTTACATCGAAGAAAAAGACGTTGCGACATTTTCCAAGCAAAACCCCGTTATCCATAATCCTTGCCCCGCAGACAAGCACACCAAACGGCAGTACGTAAAGGACCTTATAGCGTCTATTAAAAAGGACGTTCCGTTTGCCAAAGACAGAATGCTGTCGGCTATCTACCACCCCGAAAGAAATCACCTTTTCGGTGAAGCAATTCAAAAAATGAAAGATTTTAATTCTTTAAACTCTACCTCGGACGATAGTTTAAGTACGGACGATAGTTTAGCCGAAAAAAAGGTAAACGCCGAAGATCAAAAAGATTAAAATTTATTTAGAACGATCAAAACAATTTTATTATTAAGCGGCGTAGCAACCCATATTAATCGCTACGCCGCATTTTTTTACCTAAGTCTTATTTGAGTGACGCCGTAAAAACATACGAACTATCTAAGATTTATCCTAAGTTTTTTCAATAGTTTTTTGTTTTCGGCAATTATTCCGCCGCCGAGCATAATAGCGGCTTGCGCGTCTTCGAAAACAGTCGCGCGCATTCCCATTTTTTTAGTAAAATAATCTTCAAGTCCAGCTATCTTGGACACGCCGCCCGAAAAATAAATTCCGCTTTTACGAACGTCCGCAGATACTTCCGCCGGAAGTTTAGACAAAACCATTCCCGTTATCTGAAAAATCTTATCGAAAAAGATTTGAAGGGGCTCTTTTAAATTTTCCGCACTTAATTTGACGGAAGACGGTCTGCCCGTTTCCGCATTTTGACCGCTAACGACCATCGACGTCATATCGTTATCTATAAGCGAGCAAATTTTTTGTTTTACGAGTTCCGCCGTTAATGAGCCGATTTTTACTCTGAAATGATCGAGAATATAGTTTTTTATCATCGTGTCTATACTCATTCCGCCCATGTTAACGGTTATGCCGCAAATGATTCCGTCTAAGGAAACCGCAGCAATCTGGGTAGAACCGCCCCCTATATCGACGATAAACGCCGGCGTAGAATCGGTCATAGGAAGACCTAAACCGAGCGCCGTCAACACAGGCGCTTCGACAAATACGTAATCGTTAACGCCCGAAGCGCGTAAAACTCTTTCGAAAGTTTTTATATCATCGACGCTTATACCGCAAGGCACGGAAAAAATAACCGACGGTCTTTGCGAAAAACGCTTTACGGTTATCTTATTCAAAAATCTGTTAAGCATAAGAGTACAAGCTTTTTCGTCGGTTACACGTGATTCGAACACGGGTGCCACGACAACCGTGCTGTCGGTAGTTCTTCCGACAAGTTTCTTCGCCCCGAAACCTACGTCCTTTACAACGTTGCCGTCGGCGGAAAACGCCACAAGACTCGGCTCGAACAAAACTATGCTTGCGCCGACTTGGTATATGCCCGTGTTTGACGAGCCCAAATCGATAGCGATGACGTTGTTACTCATAAAAACTCCTTTAATACTTCGTTGATTTTTTCCATCGGAAGCCCTACGACGTTTGAAAAACTTCCTATATATTCTTTAACGAACGGATACCCGTTTTGAATACCGTATCCGCCTGCCTTATCGAGCCCTAATCCCTTATCGACGTAGTCGCTTATAAGTTCGTCGGACAGTTTGTTGAAAACAACCTCGGTTTTTACAAATCCGGAAACGATTTTTTCGGACGAAACAACCGCATACCCCGTGTAGACATAATGACTGCGATTTGATAATTTTTTTAAAAAAAGTGCGTTTTCGGGCTTATCGGCGGGTTTTTCTAAAATTTTGCCGTCCAAAACCACAACCGTATCCGCCGCAAGACAAAGTTTATTCTCCTTTGCAAACACGTCGCGCGCCTTATTTAGCGCAAGATGTTCGACGTAAACCTCCGGTGCTAAATCGTGGTCTTCGATTTCGGGAAGCGTCGACGGAACGACTTTAAACATATACCCCGCATCTTCTAAAAGTTGTTTTCTTCGCGGTGAAGCGCTCGCCAAGATAAATTCTTGGTGACTAAAGTAGCGCACGCTACAAAGTTCTATGCCCAATGCACCGTATTTTTCGATTTTTACTTTATCGTAATACTTTTCCATATCGGTGTAACTTGCCGAATCCGCTTCGGTTTCGTCATACCCGCACTTATCCAGAGGCAGAGCCTTGTATAAACTTTGAAAATCGCTAAACACGTAAAGTTTTTTGACAACGGCTTTTAAAACGCCGTTATCGCCTAAGCAACTAAAAACGATTTCGTCACCAATATTTATTTTTTGTCGTTTCTCGTCGTTAAGCCTTAATTCGATAGTTTTTTTACCTTGCAAAATTTTAGCAAAAGGCTCGGCGTGGAGTTTCATACGATGCGTCATATTGTTTTATCCTTAGCGCATTTAATAGTCAAAATTACCGATAACGGGCTTATAGCCCGACTTTTTATTAATTTACTTTAGTAAGCGACGCCGCCGCAATGCTTTGACCGACACGCTTAAATTCCTCGTCGGGAAGCGTTATATTTACGTCTTTATATTCGGGATATTCGGCGGACAAGACCTTTTTAGCCCTTTCCATAATAATACTGCCGCCTCTGCCGCTCGTTACTCTTCCTAAAAGCAAAAGATTTTTGATTTTGTAAAATTCAGAATAGTAGGCGATCGAATACCCGAGATAAGTACCTATGTCTTCGTATATCTTTTCGGCAACGTCGCTACCGTTTTCGAGCATTTTTTGAACGACCACCAATTTTTGCGCGGGGGTAAGACCTTCCTCGAAGGTAACGCCCGCTAAACCGGCAAGTTTAATGATACCGTCTTGCGAAAAATATTTAACGCCGACGCCTTTATCGCCAGACCATTCGTCTTCCATTGCGTTCTCGTTTAAGTCAACGGGTACGAATGCAAGTTCGCTGAGCCAATCGTTAAGATTGCCGTTTTCGTTTATGTAGCCGCCTGCTTCGCTCGTCCCCATGGCGATACCCAAAACGCAATTGTCTTTTAAACTAATCGCGCCCGCTAAAGCCGTAACGTCACCGTCGTTAGCAACTTTGATAGGCACACCCATTTCCTTACCGATATCGAGATACATGGTTTTAACGTGGGCTTCGTAATCTTCCTTAGGTATTTTGATAAAAAGCGAAGCCACCATAATTCTGTCGTCGACGTAAACGCCTGCGCTCGAAACGCCGATAGCGTCTACACGCGGCATTTTTGAAGCGGCACGCTTCATAGAATCCATTATTCCGTCGTATTGATAATGCCAATCGGTAGAAAGTTTAGGGTTCCAAACGACTTCTTCGCTGTAAACGACTTCGCCGTCGATGACCGCGCTAACCTTTCTGTCGCTGCCGCCGGCGTCGAAACCGATTCTACAACCTTCCAAATGTCCGCCGATATCTAAAGAACAGTTTTTCGGTAAAGGAAGTTCTTTTTCGGAAACAAACAAAACCTCGAAAGGCTTTTCGTAAACACCCGACATAAAGTCGTTGTCGAAAGCCCTTTTACCGCTTAGCGAATAATCGGCTTTTAACATTTCATATAAGTATTTCGGCGCGCAAACGTAAACTTTATAACCGCCCGCAATCCACAATGCGGATTTTACGAGCCTTTCGCAAATCGTGTAGTTTTCTTGCGCGTATTTTTCGTCTTTAAAAATATCTATCGAAAAAGCGTAATTAAATCCGCCGTTCCTTTCGATAACGAATTTAGCGGTAACGCTTTCGTCGTTTTTAACCCTTTCGCGATAATTTTTCAATTCTTCGGAAAGCGGTCTGAAGTTTTTGTCGTAATTCAAAGTAAAGTTCATTTTTACACCTCGATAATCAATTATTATATGCGAGCAGTCAACTATTTAAGTTCGACAGACGCTTGAGCGTTCAAACTTAAATCGGCAAAATCTTTGTTCATATATTTTATGTAACCTTCCGCCGCTATCATACAAGCGTTGTCGGTACATAAAACTTTAGGCGGTAAAACGACGTTAATCGACTTATAGCCGCACTTTTCAACAATTTGTTCCCTTAAATATCCGTTAGCCGCGACGCCGCCGCCGAGCGCGATTGTGTCTATTCCGTACTCGATTGCAGCCTCTATTGCTTTATCGCACAAAACGTCGATAGCCGCCGCTTGAAAGGACGCCGCCAAATCAGCCTTGTTTATTGCTTCGCCTTTTTGTTCTTTTGTATGCACGTAATTAATGACGGCGGTTTTTAATCCGCTGTAAGAAAAATTATATCCGCCCGCGTTTTTAAGCATTTTAGGAAGCGTTATGTTGTTTTGCCCTTCTTTAGCAAGCCTTTCGACGTTCGGTCCGCCGGGATACGGAAGTCCCAAAACGCGAGCAACCTTATCGAAAGCCTCACCCACCGCATCGTCCAAAGTCGAACCGAGAACTTTCATTTCGGTGTAACTTTTTACCACGGTAACCGCAGTGTGTCCGCCAGACGTCAAAAGCCCTATAAAAGGCGGCTTTAGATTTTGATCGGAAAGATAGCACGCCGCCATGTGCCCGCGGATATGACTTACCGCAATAAGAGGCACATCTAACGCATAAGCAAGCGATTTTGCGTACGAAACTCCGACGAGCAAAGCCCCCAAGAGTCCCGCTCCGTAAGTTACGGCAACGGCGTCTATATCGGAAAATTCTATTCCCGCTTCCTTAACGGCGCGTTTTACGCTTTGCGAAACGGCTTCGGTATGCGCCCTTGAAGCGATTTCGGGAACAACGCCGCCGTACTTCGCCTGTTCCGTAGCGGAACTTATTATGACGTTCGACAAAATCGTTCGTCCGCCCTTTACTATAGAAGCGGCGGTTTCGTCGCACGAAGATTCTATCCCGAGAATAATCGGTTCTTGTTTTAAAGGTCTTTCTTTAACCCTTTCGTAATAGTTCATATTATTATAATTTATGCCGATAACGGGCTTATAGATAAACTTTTTATCTTTTTAAGACTAACTTCTTTTTAAATATTCGACGATAAAGCCGTCCAAATCCCCGTCCATCACGGCTTGAATGTTACCCGTTTCATAGCCCGTTCTATGGTCCTTGACAAGCGTGTAGGGGCAAAAGACGTAACTTCGTATCTGGCTGCCGAACTCTATCTTTTTAATATCGCCTTTAATTTCTTGGGCTTCTTGCAATCTTTCGTTTTCACGTAGTTCGACAAGCTTACTCATAAGCATACGCATTGCTTGCTCGCGGTTTTGCACTTGGCTTCTTTCGTTTTGGCAAGCAACGATGATGCCCGTCGGAATATGCGTTATACGTATAGCCGATTCGGTTTTGTTTATGTGCTGACCGCCCGCACCGGACGAGCGGTAAGTATCCACCTTTAAATCTTCGGGGCGTATTTGTATTTCGTCGGAATTGTCGATTTCGGGCATTACTTCGAGAGAAGCAAAAGAAGTATGTCGTCTTGCGTTCGCGTCGAAAGGAGATATTCTTACAAGCCTATGCACGCCTTTTTCGGCTTTCAAATAACCGTAAGCGTTTTCGCCCTCGATTTTAAAACTTACGCTTTTAATACCCGCGTCGTCGCCCGCTAAACGGTCGAGTTCTGTTAAGACGTAACCATGCTTTTCCGCATAGCAAATGTACATACGGTAAAGCATTTCCGTCCAGTCGCAAGCCTCCGTTCCGCCCGCGCCGGCGTGCAAGGTCATAATGGCGTTAAGGTCGTCGTACTTGCCTTTTAAAAGGGTGCGAAGCCTTAATTCTTCGATCTCCTTTTCGGCGGTAAGAAGTTCGGCGTCGACTTCGGGAAGAAAACTGTCGTCGTCTTCTTCCGCCGCCAAATTAACGAGTTCTTCGGCGTCGCTTATCGTCTTGTAAGTTTTATCGACGAGTTCGATTTTTTTCCTATACGACTGAGCCTTTCTGGCAAGTTCGGTGGAAAGTTCCAAATTACCCCAAACCTCAGGGTCTTGTTGCCTCACTTCGATTTTAGCGAGTTCTGTTTTGGCGTTGTCTATATCGAGCGAGTTTTTCGCTTCGTCGAGGACCGCCCTTAACTCTTTAAACTTATTATAATATAAATCGGTTCTAATCATTATCGGTTTTGTTTAAAATTATTTTCCGCAACAGTTTTTATATTTTTTGCCGCTGCCGCAAGGACAAGGATCGTTTCTTCCCGGCAATTTTTCGCTTCTTGCCTGTCCGCTTTCTTTGGGAAGATTGTTTTGCGAAAGGTTATACGTCTTTTTTTCGACTTCCTTTTGGGGCATTCTTTCGACGTTAACTTTCAACTTGAGTAAAATCCTTGCCGTTTCTTCTTGAATGGCAGCAGTCATTTCCTCAAACATTTCGTGCCCTTCCTTTTTGAAGGCGTTTATAGGATCTTCGTTGGCATATGACCTTAAAGAAATACCGCGTTTCAATTTATCCATCGCGTCGATATGGTCTATCCAATGTTTGTCGACCGTTCTTAAAAGAATAATTCTTTCGATTTCGGAATAGTCTACGCCTTCGTCTTGATAGCCTTGAATTTTCTTTTCGTATTCTTCTTCGGTCTTATCCACGCATTTTTGAACGAGGTCTTCGTAAGAAAGTCTGTCGATGTCTTCTTGCGTCAATAAATCGCTGCCTTCGGGGATACAACTGCGTTCCAAGGCGGCGTTCATCTTTTGAACATCCCACGTCGCGACCTTGTTGGGATCGGGAATACCTTCGACCAAAACGTCGCCGACGTAATCAGGAATAAGATTTAAAATATCTTGATGAACGTTTTCGCCGCGTAAAACCTTCATTCTTTCGCTATACATAACGTGGCGTTGAGTGTTCATTACGTCGTCGTACTGAATAACGCGTTTTCTTGCGCTGAAGTTTCTGCCCTCGATGT
>CAYNYV010000006.1:0-45479 GCA_964401515.1 uncultured Christensenella sp. | reverse complement strand
GAAAACTTATATATTTACCGAGAGTCAGGCTCTACACGGAGCTTGGCTCTTTTTTCATTTACGCAACAATTTTGTCCTTTATCGTTGACTTCCGGTTTTGCGACTTTAACTCGCACTATATATCTGCTTTTTCCGGTGCTACTTTGTCTTTGCCGAAAGGCTAATAAAAAACGGAGGTTATTCCAAATGAAAAAAGTAGTTTTCTCAATCACAAATGCAAGAAGCAGATCGGATAAAAAATTATCCGGTTTCGGTTATCTTACCGAAGGCAATCTGTTATGTCCTTGCGTATCCAAAAACAACAAGCCGTATATTCGCGTTTTCGACGACGTGGAAAAACGTTGCCGTCCCGTTCAGAATAAAACGGACGAATTTCAAGGGTATATCACTATGTACTTTACCGAAGTTCCCGTTTACAGAGATAAAGACGGCTCTTACGACATTCTCGATTTAGAAGTCGAATATAAAGTCTGGTACAAGCTTGTAAAGGAGTGATGATTATGGCTGAATATCAATACTACGACGGTGAAGCGTTTATCACAATGGATATTATTGCTATCAACGAAAAGAAAAACGAAATACAGCTTGCCATCACCGATCGCGGCAGAATAATCGTAACCACCTACGATTTGCACGACGATAACAACGGCAAGTATTTTGAATACGGCTGTATGTACGAAAAAATCTATATCGACGAATTTGAGGTGATGTGAAATGAATACGCCTATTATCGACTTACAAGAATTACTCGAAGAAGCACAAGACAGAATTGAAGAAAAACTAATTATCGAAGGAGAAATCAAAAATGAAGCTCACGCTTACGAATATCAAAAATCTTAAAAAAGCCGCTACGCCGTTACAAAAACGCGTATGCAACTACGTCATAGACGAATGGCGCAATTACGACGATAAGAAAAACATTTTTACCGACGTTCTCTATTACGGTTGTCAATCGGGAACGGTCGGATTTTTAATCTGGTACAGCGATACCGTTCGCTTTTATAAGCAATATAAGGACGAAATAGACGAATTGTTATACGAAACAATGTCTGCAACAGGCATTTACGCACCGAAAGACTTATTCGGAAAGCGTTGGGACGAAGAAGATCCGCTTGGCAACAGCGATTATAATATGAACCTCTTGGCGTGGTTCGGCTTCGAAGAAACGCTAAGAAATATCGGCAACAACTTTGAACAGTTAGAAAATTATATTTAAGGAGATAGATTTTATGAATATCACAAGAGAAATGAAAAAACAAAAAGCAATCGAGCTTATGCAAAAATTAGACATTTACAAGCCGTATATACAGGGCTTTAAGGAAAACGACACCGTTTGTTTCTTTGAAAACTACGGCGGATTTTGGGCTTACCAAGAGCAGGAATTGTCGGATAAAATCAAAGAGTTCGAAAAGGAATGCAACTGCCTCGTATACGCCGTAACGCACGAATATCCAAAGCTTACAGATCCAAGCGTTTCGCCGTAAAAATTCTACGTAACCGCAAATAAATTTCTTTACAGGTAAATACGTAACGGCAGAAAGTTCTTTGTATATTCGCAGCGGCTTCGTATGCGTTCGAGGGTTGTGGCAAACTAAAAAACGTATTTCTACCCAGAGGTATAAAACTTATGGGTAGCCATATATTTAGCAAAGAAGTGGATATTTGGTATTCTGGTAGTCAAGAAGACCGTAATTCGATCTTGATTGCCGATGATAACGAATATTTAAATAATTCGACTTGGCATTATAATACTTGTAATGCGAACGAACATACTTATGCAAGCGACTGTGTTGCAAAATGTTCTAAATGCGGTTGGACGAGAAAAGCTCCTACTTCGCACGTGCTTGGCGACTGGGAAATAACAAAAGAACCTAATTGCATCGAGCAAGGTGAGAAACAGCGGAAGTGCAAAAACTGTACTTACGTAGTTACCGGTAACGTTTCTGCAAGGGGGCATAGTTTTACCGATTGGGTTATTACAAGCAATCCTACTTGTACAGAAGACGGTAAAATGTATAAAAAATGCACAAGTTGTTCTGAAACGGAATGGCAGACAATTTCGGCGACAGGGCATACACTCGTTGACTGGGAAATAACAAAAGAACCGACTTGCACCGAGCAAGGTAAGAAACAGCAGAAGTGCAAGAACTGTACATACGTAGTTACCGATAACGTTCCTACAAAGGAGCATAGTTTTACCGGTTGGGTTATTACAAGCAATCCTACTTGCACAGAAGACGGTAAAATGTGTAAAAAATGCACAAGTTGTTCTCAAACGGAATGGCAAACAATTTCGGCGACAGGGCATACGCTCGGTGACTATGTAATAACAAAAGAACCGACTTGCATCGAGCAAGGGGAAAAACAAAGAAAGTGTAATATTTGCGGATACTCTGAAACAGTGACGATTCCCGCAACCGGACATAGATACGTAATCGTTGAGTGTGATGGTGATTCCTCCGAGACTTATACTTATGTGAAATACGAATGCGAGGCTTGCGGCTCATTTTACGAAATCGGTGGTGAATCCGAAAAAAGCACGGAACAAGTCGGTATAATAGTTGCTTCTTCTTTAGTAGGGGGAGCCGTTGCGGTAACGCTTGTCGTTATTTTTATTAAAAAGAAAAAGAGAAAGAAAGTCTAACTTAAAAATAAGCCTTACGTCTTAATTTGTTTTAATCGTTTTGACAACGCAACAGTATATATAATTTGAAAAAAGTCCGTCTATAGGTCGATTATCGACCGAAATAGACGGACTTTTAAGTTGTGTTAAATATTTTTATCGTTGTTTAGGCGATGTGTTTTGGCAAAGCGAAACTGCATTTATCGTTTTTGCGATGCGTTTTGGCAAAGCGAAACTAATTTTTATATTTCGTACATTTTTGTATTGGCAAATTAATTTTTAAAAAGTCGGGGAGTAGTGAGAACGCCCGTGCGGCGGAGTCTGTATTCGTACGTCCAGCGACTGTCTTTCGTAAGCCAAGCGTCGGGACCTTGCCAGCGGAATTTTTCGTCGGCGTTATGTACGTCGCCGAAGCAGTTGCGGCGAGATATATATGACGTTACGACGATTTCGTTACGGCCCTTTTTAAGATTTCCCAAATCGGCGATATAGGGCGGATAGGCAACGATACGTTTATCTTCGCCGTTTGCCGTAACGGTGTTTACCGCGGCGGCGTAATGGGGAATTTGTATCGACGCGGCGTGTTCGTTGTCTAAATCGAAAGGCAATTTATAGGATATTGCTCCGCCGTAGAAGGGTAAACCTTGATAGCAAAGGTCGCTAAACCCGATTTTTTCGGGCAACGTCGTAACGGTTAGCAGTCTGCCTGCGATTTTTACGCCGAATTCGCCGAGTAGGTACAACGCTTCGCATTTACTCCTTGTGCCGTAAGGGAAAGTTACGGTCAAAGTGGTTTCGCCTTTACGTAGCGGCGGCAATGCCGTTTTCGTAATCGATTTGTCGGTGTAGTATCCCTCGTACTTATAATCGACCTTTTTGCCGTTCCAAACGATATCGGTAATTTCGCCGTCTTCGAGCGCCAAATAAGGCTTTTCGTAATCTATTTCGCTGTTTACGGTAAATTGCAATGTGAGCGTATGTTTTGCGGGCTCTTGCTTTACAACCCATGGCTGAGGTTCCCATGGATATTTAAGACGTTTGCGCACCAAAGCGTCGATTCTTAAAACGCCTTCGGTATCTTGCAACGCTTCGCCGTCGAGGGCGTATTTCGCGACGTCCAATAAAAGGGCGTTCGGTTCGGATAAGGAATATTCGACCAGTGACGGCAATTCGGTAAGTATTTCCTTGTCCGCAGCAGCCGTTTTTTCGCAAAAACTGTCTGTTTCGGTATCTTCGAAGAAGAGTAGCGCCGAATCGTAATCGTAAAGGGCTAACTCGACGATTGTTTTTCCGCTACGGTTGTCGTGGACGATTTGTTTAACCTCGCCGTTTATCGTGTCGTAAAGCGACGGTTTAAACTTGCCGTTTAGCGTTACGCGGAAATTTTGGCAGTCGGAAACGTCTTTGTTATACGGTTCTTCCGAGTGGGCTATAAACAGCCAATAACCGCCATTGTCGCGCCTTATCTGATGAACGAGGTTGTCGGAATAACTTCCGTCGGATTTTCTTATGTCGACCATTCTGTTTTCTTTCAGCGTCGCTAACAAGGAACTGCGCGAGAAGGCGACTTTTTCGGAAGCGTCGTAAAGTTTTTTGCCTCTTTCGGACGGGATTGCGTTTTCGTATTTAGGCGCTTCGCCCATAAAGATGAGTTTGCCGCCCGCTTTTTTGAAAGATTCGAGTCTTTCAAGCGTCGTCGAGCGCAAAGTTTCGCATTCGGGAACGATTACCGCGTCGTATTCCATTTCGCCGACTTTTAATGGCGCACCGCCTTTTTTGCATTGGTCGGGGAAGACTGATTCGCAAATAAAGTCGAAGTCTATCGAGCCTTTTAAAAGCCAGTTCGTGACGTTTGAGAAGTTTGTTTCCAATTTTTCGCGAATGACGGCGGTTTGTTCGTTGGGACCGAAGTGAATCCAATAACTTTCGACGGGGTGAACGACGGCGACTTTTACGTAAGGTTTGCCGCGCGTCAACGCGGTGTTCAAACGCGCAAAATGATTTTCGACGTAAGGATATTCCTTATACCAAGGCGACTGATAGGATATAGACGCAGGGTAATCGCGTTTCGCCCCGCCCTTCATCGAAACCCACGATAGGTGCGGTACCCTTATAGTTACTCCGAGCGCCGCTTGCCAATCGCCGTGCAGTTTGTGACCGCGGAAATCGAAATCCCAGCCCGTTACGCCGTAAAGTTCGCTTACCATGGCTTCTTTGCCGTATTGGTGAACAGCCGATTGACATTGTTTTGCCGTAGTGAATTCGAACCAGCCGCAAAGCATGTCTATGCCGGGGATTCCGAAAGCGTGATATGAGCGCATACAGTCGCCGAGGGCACAGGTTTGGGAGTGTAACGAAGGTTCTTCCATCATATGCCCGGTAAGCACAATGCCGTGCTCGTTGCACCATTTGCCGCAAGTGTCGGCAAATGCTTCGGAAAAGCGCGCCGCAATGTGGTCGTGATAGCGGTATCTCGTTTCGGAAATTTTACCGCCGGGAAGTTCCCATAAAAGTTCGGGCAAACGCTCTATAAGCGACGTGCCGTAAGCGTTTTGGTAAGTTTGTTCCAAATCGTCCGTCCAAGGAAGTTGGACTTTGTGACGGCTCGACGCGAAAGAAAGAGTGCCTTTGCGCATAAACTGCGGTTCGTCGGTAAACATGGAAGGTACGGTTTTTCCGAATTCGTCGCCGACCGTTTTATAATATTTTTCGTGAGTAACTTCGATAAACCTTTCTATCGCTTTTTTGTTTAGAGTGTCGACGTAGGCTTGTTTGTTAAACCACGGATTGTCTTTTGAAACTTCACGCCAGACGGTCCATTTCGTGCCTTTTATCTCGTCGGTATCGCTTACTTGTTTGTATGATTTCAAACATTCGTTTTCGTCTAAAACCACGTCGAAGCGCGTTAAAACAAAGGAATAAGGATTAGGCGTATAATCGTCGTCGCACGTAAAGGTAATCAGTCTTTGACGATATTCTATGTCTTTCGTTACGTATCCGCCCGCAAAACCCGAAGGCCATTTGTCCTCGTCGTAAAGGTATGCGAGCATTTTGTTTTCCTTTGCGTGCGTAACGCAGGCTTTTACAAGGTCCATAAACTCGTCCGAAAGATAGGTGGTTGCCATACCCTCTCTGCAGTGCATATGGAAACCGCCTAAGCCCATTTCCTTAAAAATATCTATCTGTCTTAAAAGTTCTTGCTTATCGAGTTGACAGTTCCACGCCCAAAAGGGTGCGGCGCGGTATTCGCTTGTCGGGTTTTTGAAAAGTTCTTCGTTCAAAACGGAATTCTTTTTATTGTCGTCGTAAAGCATTTTTGTTACCTCTTATCTGATTTGTAGCCACTTTTTTACGGCTGAGTTAAGTATACGACATTTTCGGTAAAAAGTCTATCGTATATTGTCGTTAAAACGAAAAACGAAAATAAAAATTTAAGCGGGCTCGGTTGTTTTTTACTCTAAATATTCGCTGTGCGGCGGTAAGTGCTTGACAATTTTCGTAATTTGGGGTATAAAAGTAATAATGAAACAATAGGAGTTTTATGATGGATACGAAAATTACCTTAACGGCTCATAGGGGTTATAGGCAAAAATTCCCCGAAAACACAATGATTGCTTTTAAAGAAGCCTTGAAACTCGATATAGATTCTATCGAAATGGACGTAAGAATGACTAACGACCACCGCGTTGTGGTTATTCACGATCCGACGTTGCAACGTACTACCGACAAAAGCGGACACGTTTGCGACAGAAGTTTAAAGCAAGTAAAAGAAGCCGACGCGGGTATTAAGTCCGGCGAAGAATTCAAGGGCGAAAGAGTTCCTTCCTTAGAAGAATTTTTAGAACTTATGGCTACCCGTCCCGACGTGAAAGTTTTGCTGGAACTTAAAGATTATCCCGAAGAATACGGCGAGTTCGCTTACGCCTCGTGCGAGGAAACCATTCGCCTTTGCAAACAGTACGGCGTTTGGGGCAAGGACAGGATTACTTTAATAACCTTCTCGACGGCGCTTTGCGCTTGGATACGCGCGAAACACCAAGGAGAGGAAATAACCATTCACGGGTTCTATCCGAAGTCGTGTATGAAAGGTTCCGACAAGGACGATCCTTATAAATACATCGATGAAGTTTGTATTTTCCCGAGTAACGACAAGTACCTTGACGGCAGACCTTGTTGGGATGCGGGCGTTTCGCCGGTCGTGGATAAACTCGTGTTCGATAATTTTAAACTTATGGGCATTAAGCCGTGCGTTTATTATCCTTTCAACAATAACGAAGAAGTTTATAAAAAAGCGTACGAAAACGGCGCGATAGGGTTTACTTGCGACGACGCTTATACGTGCGGCAAAATTTTGGATAAACTCGGCGCACGTAAACTTAAATAACGACGGGTTACGGTGCAAAGTATGTTTAAACTTAAAAAAACTTGGATATCTTCGGCTCATCAAGGGTTTGTTACCGAAAACGTTCATCAAAACACCCTCGAAGCATACGCGCTTGCGGCTTCTAAGGGCGCCGATATGATAGAACTCGACGCCAGAATGACAAAGGACGGCGTTTTGATAGTCAATCACGACGAAACGGTGAAAGGTTACGATAAAAACGGCGATTTCGTAGAATATTTGATTTCCGACACCGATTACGCGGCTATAAAACAATTGAACTTTTTTAAAGACAGAACTATCGTAAGCGGCGTTCCTATGTTAAAAGAGGCTCTCGATTTGGTGTATTTTTCGGGAATGTGCGTAAACATTGACCTTAAGGAGGGTATTTTGCATGCAGAGGATATCGCACGGCTTGTCGTACAGTGCGGAATGAGAGGAAGAACCGTTTACGCGACCAACGGTGCGGGTGCAAGGGCTATCGAACTTATTTTAAATATCGATCCGCAAGCGAAGTTTATCGATACCAAGTTTAATTTTACCAAGGAAAACTTGCAGTCGATTAAAGATTATCAAGCAAAATGCTTCGTGTACACGGGTGATTTTTCCGATGAAAACATCGCCGAAATCCGTCAAAGCGGTTGCATGCTTGCAACGATTTCGTTAAACGAAAATAACGTTTTCGACGCATTTAGACATCACCCCGATATGGCGGAATACCCGCATACGAGCGATTTTCAAAAATTGGACGAAGCGGTTTTAAAGCATTACGGCTATTAACGGTTGAAATGTTTTAATGCAATAAAATCATCGCAAACGGGCTTATAGGCCCGTTTTTTGCGTTATAAAACGAAAAATTTATCGTATTTTGCGGATAAAACGGCGTTTTAACGTGACTTTTTCGAAAAAACGCTTGACAAATCGTTTTTGTGTGGTATAATTAAAGAAAAAACCGAAAAAACTCGGATAAAACGGGCGATTTTCGGCGAAAGGCAAGTATGAAACCAATTATTGCTATAATGTACGATTTCGATAAAACTCTTTGCACGCGCGATATGCAGGAATATACTTTTATCCCGAGCGTCGGTATGGAACCGACCGAGTTTTGGGCATACGCGGGTAAGATTTCCGGCAAAGAGGGAATGGACAGCATTCTGGCGTATATGTATTGCATGATCGAAACGGCGAAAAAAGCGGGTAATCCCGTTACGCGCGACGCACTTGTATCGTGCGGCGAACACGTCGAATATCACCCCGGCGTGTACGATTGGTTTGAAAGGATTAACGGTTACGGCAAAGAATGCGGTGTTCAGATAGAACATTACGTTTTGTCTTCGGGGCTTAAGGAAATCATCGAAGGCACTTCGATTGCTCAGTTTTTTAAACGCATTTACGCGTGTGAGTTTTTGTATCGCGACGGCGAAGCGATTTGGCCTAAAACTTCGGTTAACTACACAAACAAAACCCAGTTCGTTTATCGGATAAACAAGGGGATTTTGGATATCAACAACGACAAGGATTTAAACAGGTCTTTACCCGAATCGGAAAGGCGCGTTCAGTTTACCAATATGATTTACATCGGCGACGGACTTACCGACGTGCCGTGTATGAAACTCGTTAAACAAGGCGGAGGACATTCCATTGCCATTTATCATAAAGAGCAAAAAGAAACGGCAATGCCTTTGTTAAAACACGATAGGGTAGATTGGATGTTCCAAGCCGATTACCGCAAAAACAGCGCGCTCGATAAGGCTATGAAGATGCTTATCGAAAACTTGGCTAACGAAAATAAACTTAAAGATATATCGATTAAACAAAAACGCGATATTCCCGACGAGGACTAATAAGTTTTTTAGGGATTAAAGCGATTTGTATTCACGTGACGAAAATGTCGATTTATAGGTCTAACGGGCTTATAGGTCGACTTTTTCCTTAAAAAAGGTGGACTTTTTTAGCGAAGATAAAGAAAAAAGAACTATGGTAAGTTTTTTCAAACTTGCCACGGTTCTTTTTAAATCTTATATCGGAGAAAGGGAAATTATTCCTCGTCGGAAGGGGATAATTTCACGCCCATAACGCTGCTGACGGGTAGGGAAAATATAATACCCGCGCCCTCGGTTGCAAGCCCTGCGGCGTCTTTAACGGCGGACATAATTTTATCGCGCGCCTCTTTTGCGGTTAAAATAAAGACGATTTCTTTATTGGGATGCAAAGTGATGCCCATAAATTTAACTAAGTCTTGCGCTTCGGCGGTTCCGCGTGCGTTAAATATAGTGCCTCCGCGCGCGCCGGCTTCTCTTGCGGCAGCCATAACGGCTTCGTCGTAGCCTTGATTAACAATTACAACAATAAGTTCGTTCATAAATTCACCTCATATCAAATCTTTGGTATTGCCGAGTAAAACTTGCAAAGTAAGGTTGCCGCCAACGGCGGAAACAGGGATTGTCATTGCGATTACGCCGTTGCCGGGCTTTACGAAATGCGACTTAATAATTTCGTAAACGGCATTGACGTTTTTGTTTTCGCAAAAGGAAAATATCATATCTTTTTCCGGTTCGCCGAGACCTAATGCCGCAACGATTTCCGACGAAGCGGTGCCTCTGCCCCGCGTTAAAGAATTGAAATTAACGTATGGTTTTATGGCTGCAAGTATCTTATCGCCTTTGCCTTGCGGGCATACGACGATAAGTAATTCAAGTAAAGTGCTTTTCATTTTAGCCTCCCCGAAAAACAAAATAATATGGTGATAATCGGCTTATAGCCTGACATTTTGAAATGAAAGTTATCTTTCGGTCGAAAGTTCGATAATATCGTTGTCGAATAGACGAAGTACCGATTTGGTGATTTTGGGTTTACGTTGTGTTTTTAATTTTACAACAAGACCGAGTACTTGTATCGTAATAAGCGGCGTTAACGCTATGAAAGCGACCATGCCGTAGGCGTTCGATAAAATCGCTTCGGTGCTTTTGTTCGAGACCATCGACGCCGCGCCGATTGCAAGGGGAAGCATAAAGGTCGTAGCCATCGGGCCCGACGCAACGCCGCCCGAGTCGAACGCGATTGCGGTGTAATTTTTGGGAACGACGAAGGAAAGAATAAGCGCGATTCCGTACCCCGGAATAAGTATGTAGTATACGGGGATATCGCACAAAATCCTTAGCGCGGCAAGCCCGACCGAAGCCATCATCGATACAGACAGAGAAATAAGAAGAGTTTTACCTTTAATTGTGCCGTCCGAAATAGTTTCGACTTGTTTACAAAGAACGTGTACCGCGGGTTCCGCCAAAACGATAAAGGCGCCGACTATCATACCGACGGGGATAAGCAACCAATTATTTTCAAGCGCGGCAAGGCGTGAACCTAAATTGAAGCCCATTTCCATAAAGCCCGCCGAAACACCCGTTAAAAATAAGGAAAGACCGACGTAGGTGTATAACAGACCGAAAACAATACGCATAACGCGCTGCTTAGGCATTTTTATAAATAGGAAGTTTATAATGAAGAAGAACGCCGAGATAGGCAATAACGCGATAGCGACTTCTTTAAGGGAATTCCCGAAAGTCTGTAAAAAACCCTTCAATAAGCCCGTTATCGACGTAAATCCGTTGCCGAAATCCGAAACGACAATGTCGGGTTTAAAGATAAGCGACAGTAGTAACACAAGTAGAATGGGACCGATCGAACATATCGCGACGACGCCGAAACTGTTGTCGTTTCTGTTTTTACCGCCGAGCGACGACGCTACGCCGACGCCGAGTGCCATTATAAACGGTACCGTAATCGCGCCCGTCGTTACCCCGCCTGAGTCAAACGACAATGCGATGTATTTGTTGTCTACGAATATCGTAAGAATAAAGATAATCGCATAAAAGACAATCAGAATTACGTTTAGGCTTATCTTGGCGAAGATTCTGCCGAGGGCGAGCATTAAAAACAGCCCTACGCCCAAAGCGATGGTAATAATCAATATCCATTTAATATCGCCCAATTGATTGCCGAGTACCATAAGGTCGGGTTCGGCAACGGTAACCATTACGCCGATTATGAAACCGACGAAAAGTATAAGCGGTATTTTTTTGGTGGCTGTTACTTTGGTACCGATAACCTCGCCGATAGGGGAGAGTGCAATGTCGCTTCCTAACGAGTACAAAATCATACCCGTTATCAATAGTACCGCGCCAAGCAAAAATGCGGCAAGGTCGTATGCCGAAACCTTATTCGGCAAAATAAAATTCAGTATGAGTATGATAAGCGTTATCGGAATAACCGATATGCACGCTTCTTTTATTTTGTCAATTAAAATTTTGCTCATATAACCCTTACGCGGCGGCGGTAACGGCACTTAAATCCTAACTTAATCTTATTCCGCAACGCCTTATATTCCATTTTAATACACATTATATTAATATGATAACTTATACTTGAAAAAAAGTCAATGAAATCAAGTAAAAAACGGGTGAAATTTTTAGGTATATTTGTACAGCGAAAACCTTGACATTCCTTTTTTATTATGGTTTAATATATGTAAAAACAAAAAGGTTGCAAAAATTAAGGAAATTTATCATGTTGATACGTAAAATCAAACCCGAAGACAAAAATAATTACGTCGAAATGGCAAGCGATTTTTACAATAGCCCCGCTTGCGCGCATAGCGTTCCCGAAACGTTTTTATCCGAAACTTTCGATATGCTTTTAACTAATAACGCTTACGGCGATATCTTCGTTTGCGAAGAAGATTCTCTTTTAGTCGGGTATATATTGACGGCAAAAACTTGGTCGCAAGAGGGCGGCGGAATCGTTTGTTGGATAGAGGAGTTTTTCGTGCCCGAATCTTACCGCGGAAATGGCTACGGCACAAAACTTATCGAATACGTCTTGTCTAATACCGCCGCCGCGCGTTTTAGGTTAGAGGTCGAACCCGAAAACGAAAAAGCCGTTTCGCTTTATAAAAAACTCGGATTTTCCTTTATGGAATATTCCTCGATGGTGAAAGAACTCAGATATAAATAAATTATTGTAAATAATCATTTTAAACAGTTTTAAAAATAACCCTTAGAACAATTCTTTAAAAAACGTTTACTCGGTTTTTATAGGGAATTTTCCTCTTTTTTATATTTTTTTGCTGCCGAAATTATCTGTCGATTTAAGAATTTTTAGTTTTGAAAAAAATATTCGGTGATTTTCAAACGAAAACGCTGTGAAAAAGATATAATAAACGAAAGGGGTTGGTCGAAACTTGCCGTTTGTGACCGTACAAGGTAATTTTATGAAAGCATTTAACGCAAAGTTAGTCGGTGTTTTTTACACTAAGGCTTGCTTTGCGCTTTTTTATAGGCTGACGAAAATTTATCTGCAAGGAATGTATAAACCAATGGGATTTTGATTTAGATACCGTACAAACAACAAAGAGGAGGTTGGGCTATATGCTAAATGGGTAAAAAATTAGAGTAAGTTGTACACACAAATTTTTACACTTTATACTACAACGATAATAAAAAAATAATGATAATGAGGTGTTTTATGAAAAACTTAAGATTAAAATTGTTAGCGATTATAATAGTTGTTGCTTTGGTATTAGGCTGCAGCTTTATCGACTATCAACAACCGCTAAAAGTAAAAGCTGAAAGTACAAATGATTTACATACTATAACAAGAATTAGCAGTAAAATTGAAACGAATCCAACTATCACGGTATTAACACACGGGTTGGGTTCGCAATCTTACTATTGGAGCAATAGATATGATTTTAATAACGGTACTGTGTTGGCTTGTAACGGATGTTCGCTTATTAATAAAATGTATTTAAAACTCAACGGACAAATGACTTTGTACGTTGCGAATGGGGATGTAACCGAAACGGATGATGAACCGGATATTTACGATTTTGATTTGATAAAATATAGTCACGATGATTATTTGAATGATCGAGAAGGAAAAATGGTGCCAATGCTTGACGACGTGTCAAAGCATATTGTGGTGGTATTTGACAGTGATGATCCCTATAGTAGTAATGACAAAGTCTACGAAGAATTTCATTACATTTTAGATAATATATCTTTACAATATAAGCAGTTGACGGGCGTATTGCCGAGGTTTAATTTAGTCGGACACAGCCGCGGCGGTATAACCAACATTATGTACGCAACCGAGCACCCTTATAACGTTGCGTCGATTTACAGCATGGGTGCGCCGTATAACGGTTCCAAACTCGGCGAAATAGATTTATTGATGGATGCTATGAATTACTTTGAGGATGACGGTAATTTGTTGCCCGGTGCTGCGAGTATAATGGATAAAGAAGGCAATAAGGTAATAAGGGACGCTTGGAATCAATCGGTATCGAATTATCTCGACGCTAACATTAACGTTGTGGCGTTTTGACGATATCGACATATAAAATATTTTAGATTGGTTTTTTCATATAATATCTTCTTAATTTTTTCATATAATACCTCTTTAAAAATAAAACGGCTATAGGTCGATAATCGACCTATAGCCTTACTTTTTTGAAAAATAGCCAATTGCTTTTTATTAAAACAATAAAAATTTACGTGCTAAATCACGCGTCGAATTATGTGCGTATACCGCTACGATAGGCTGCTATAAAACTACCAAGCGATTTTTTCGCTGATGAATTCTACGAGTTTGTCGATAGGTAAACGAACTTGTTCCATAGTATCGCGGTCGCGCACGGTAACCGTTTCGTTTTCCAAAGTGTCGAAGTCTATAGTGATACAATAAGGCGTACCGATTTCGTCTTGACGGCGGTAGCGTTTACCTATGGAGCCCGCTTCGTCGTAAGTTACGGGGAAGAATCTTTCTAACTTCTTCAAAACTTCTTTCGCTTTATCGCCGAGGTTCTTTTGTAACGGTAAAACAGCCGCTTTATATGCCGCAACTGCGGGGATAAAGTGCATGACGACGCGCGTGTCGCCGCCTTCCAAAACTTCTTCGTCGTAAGCTTCCGACAAAACGGCAAGCATAAGTCTGTCGGCTCCGATAGAATATTCGATATCGTACGGAACGTATTTTTCGCCGCTGTTAGGATCAACGTATAACATACTCTTGCCCGAATATTCTTGGTGACGTGAAAGGTCGTAGTCGGTACGATTGTGTATACCGTTTAATTCCGACCAACCGATGGGGAAAAGATATTGAATGTCGCACGCGGCTTTCGCGTAGTGGGCGAGTTTGTCGTGATCCTTAAACCTAATATGACTTTCGTCGATGCCGAGGTCTAAAAGGAACTGCCAAGCGGCTTTTTTATAAAAGTCGTACCATTCGTGGTCGGTGCCTTCCTTGCAGAAGAATTGGTGTTCCATTTGTTCGAACTCTATCGTTCTAAAGATAAAGTTGCCCGGGGTAACTTCGTTTCTGAAAGCCTTACCTATTTGAGCGATACCGAAAGGTACTTTAGCCCTTGTCGTTCTTTGAACGTTTAAAAAGTTGACGAATTCGCCTTGGGCGGTTTCGGGACGCAAATATATTTTGTTTTGACCTTCTTCGGTAACGCCGCGCGACGTTTCGAACATAAGGTTGAATTGTCTTATCGGGGTAAAGTCCGACTTACCGCAACGAGGGCAAACGATATGGTTGTCCTTGATGTATTGTTCCATTTCTTCGTTCGTCATGGCGTCGGGGTTAACGGCGCCGTGAGCGTGCGCTTCTATTAAAGTGTCGGCTCTGTGACGGGTTTTGCAGTTCTTGCAATCCATTTTGGGATCGGAAAAAGAAGCCGTGTGACCGCTTGCGTCCCAAACTCTTGCGTTCATAAGTATAGCGGCGTCGACGCCGTAGGAGTTTTTGCTTTCTTGGACGAAACGTTTCCACCAAAGTTTTTTAAGGTTGTTTTTGATTTCTACGCCGATAGGACCGTAATCCCACGTATTGCCCATTCCGCCGTAAATTTCGCTGCCGGGGAAGATTATTCCGCGCGATTTGCAAAGATTGACGAGTTTTTCCATCGTTGCTTTTTGTTCCATAACGTAAATCCTTCTTAAAGAAATAGTTTGTTTTTTTTATTTTTCCACACTATTTTATATAAAACGGGCGATAAAGTCAAGTAAATCCGATAAATAAAGCCTTTTTAACTTGCATATTTTCATATTTAGTGGTAAAATAATCTAAACAAACGATTACTGTCGCACAAAACTCGGTGCTTTTTGTTTTGTGCGTTTTTGTAAGAGGATTTATTATGGAAGAAAGAATTGCAACCAATTTTATAGAAGAAATCATCAACGAAGAGTTGGACAGCGGTAAGGTATCTTGCGTTCATACGCGTTTTCCGCCCGAACCTAACGGATATCTTCATATAGGTCACGCCAAAAGTCTTTGCATTAACTTCGGTACGGCTAAAAAATACGACGGACTTTGTAACCTTTTCTTCGACGACACTAACCCTTCAAAGGAAAAAACAGAATACGTCGACGCTATTAAAAAAGATATCGAATGGCTCGGCTTTAAGTGGTATGAAATCCATTACGCTTCCGACTTTTTCGACGATATTTATCGTCTTGCCGTAAAACTTATCAAGGACGGTAAAGCCTTCGTTTGCGATATGACCGCCGACGAAATCCGCGAAAACCGCGGCACGCTTACCGAGCCCGGTAAGGAAAGTCCTTTTAGAAACAGAAGCGTCGAAGAAAACTTAGCCCTTTTCGAAGATATGAAGAACGGCAAGTACGCCGACGGCGAAAAGGTTTTACGTGCGAAAATCGATATGGCGTCGCCCAACATCAATATGCGCGACCCCGTTATTTACCGCGTATTGCACGCAACGCATCACAGAACGGGTGATAAATGGTGCATTTATCCTATGTACGACTTCGCACACCCCATATGCGACTCCATGCAAGGCGTAACCCATTCTTTGTGTACTTTGGAATTCGAAGACCACAGACCTTTATACAATTGGACGATTGAAAACACGGAAGTTCCGCATAAACCTCGTCAAATAGAGTTTGCAAGGCTTAACATAACTAACACCGTTATGAGTAAGCGTTACCTTAAAAAACTCGTCGAGGAAAACATGGTCGACGGTTGGGATGATCCTCGTATGCCGACGCTTACCGGTTTAAGAAACAGGGGCGTGCCCGCAGACGCTTTGAAAAAGTTCTGCGAAGAAATAGGCGTTTCTAAAGCAAATTCGGAAATCGAAGTAGGGTATTTCGAACATTTTATTCGCGACTATCTTAACGAAAACGCCGAAAGGGCAATGGTATGCTTCAATCCCGTCAAGGTCGTTATAGATAATTACGAGGGCGCGGAAGAAGTCGAAATGGATATCAATCCGCAAAAGCCCGAACTCGGCAAACGTCAAATGACTTTCAGTAAGGAAATTTATATCGACGGCGAAGACTTTTCGGTTAACCCTCCGCCCAAATACTTCCGTATGAAAAAGGACGGACTTGTCAGGCTTAAAGGCGCTTACGTCGTTAGATGCGACGACTACGTTTTGAACGACGACGGCACGGTTAAGGAAGTTCACTGTACCTATCTTCCCGAAACGAGAAGCGGTTCCGACAACAGCGGTATCAAAGTAAAGGGGACTATTCATTGGGTTGACGCTCAAAATTGTATTCCGTGCGAGGTTCGAAAATACGGTTACCTTCTTAACGACGCCGACTATAACGGTCAGGATTTTTCGGAAAGGCTTAACGAAAACAGTCTTACCGAATTACCCGCCGTTGCCGAAAAATACATCGAAACGGTGAGCGTAGGGGAGTCTTTCCAACTTCTTAGAAAGGGCTATTATAAGAAAATGATAATAGACGGCAAAACCGTTATGTCGGAAATTGTTTCCTTAAAAGACAGCTTTAAGGTCTGATTGTCATTGATTTTTAGTTTCGGTTGTTGGTTTTTGAGTTGATTTTTACTCGATTTGACGGAATTTTTAATTATTTTTGTCTAAAATCCAATTATTTAAGCAAAAAATTGCAAAAACCTATTGACTTTTTCTCAGTTATTTAATATAATACAGATGTACGTTAACGCATCGCAAACGGTTTACAGGTTTTTTTGTGACCTTTGCACGGTTAAAAGAGGTGGAATATGTATTGGATACTTGACGTTTTAGTATTGCTTTTCCTCGGATTGGCGATTTTCTTCGGGTATAAACGCGGCTTCGTTAAAGCGGCGGTTATGTTTCTCGCGGTGCTTTTGCTTGCCGTTGTGGCTATAGCGCTCGGCGCGGGGTTCTTGTTGCTTTGCTATAAAGTCGGCGGCGTTAACAATTTTGCTTACGCGCTACTCAGCGTTTTCGGCGAAACGAACGGACTTTTCGGGATGTTGGGATTACAAAGTTTCGACGTTTGTCAATTGGTATCCGCTATATTGTTCTTAATTTTCGGCTTGATAATCGGTGTGGTTGTCGTCGTTATTTTGGGCAAACTACTGCATAAACTTATCGACAAGATACCTTCGAAAGGTGCTTTCGGCATCGTAACGGGCGTTCTCGGCGCGATTTTGTACGTAGTGTTGTTGCTTGCTTTAATATTCGCGATACTCGGTATTACTTACGGTTTCAGCGCAAACGGCAGACCTTTCTCTGGTAAAGTTCAAGAATTGTACGATTCTTGCGCCGTTGTAGGTTTCCTTAGCAAAATTAATCCTCTTAACGGATTGTTTAAAAGTTTGGCTGAAAGCATTTTACAAGCGTTCGGTATATTATAATAATCAGATTAAAAAGACCGCTTTCGGCGGTCTTTTTTGCTATCCGTTATTGTTTTGTATATCCGTCGCTTGTTCTATATGAAAATATTAAGACGGGTTGGGTATCGTTCTTTCGTCTAAAAGTTCGCCTTTGGCGTTTAATAAAAGACATAAGGTTTGCGTTTTGGTCGTAAAACCAACGTACCAATAATTTTTGTCGTTTTCGGTAATAAGCCGAATATAAATTTCGCCGTTAAAAACTCCGTTTACAATGTGTTTGTCAACGTAATCTTTCTTTTCTTTATACGCCTTTTTTAAAGCAGCGTCCGCGGTTATCGTTTTTTCGTTTAATAAGGATTCCATATATAAAGTTTGGCTTTCGCCGTTATGGGTAATTGTGGCGTTAAACGGCTTATCGGGCAACATATTGACTTTTACGCTTGTAACGAAACAGTCGGAAAACGCCGAAAAAGCAAAGGTTTCCGAGTACTCTTTGTCGGTCGTAAAGTTAACGGTATATTCGCCTTCGGCGGCAGATTTTAATTTGAGTTTTAGAATTACCGTTTTTTCCGTTTTGTTTATAACGCCGTCGGCTATCATCGGAGTTTCGCGTATTTCCGGATATGCATAAAGAACGTAATTTTCGTTTTCGTCGAAAAAGGCGTCGGCTCTAAGCCGAGAAACGCTTTCGTCAAGACGAAACTTTTCCGAACATCCGCAAGTTAGTGTTAGGCTTAAGATTATCGTAAATATAGCGATAATTGTTTTGATTTTCATAATTCACCTCGGTATATTGTATTATAAAAGGGTGAAATTATGAAAAATCAGTCGAAAATTATTGTCTTTAGTTAAATTATGTGTTAAAATTATGAAAGATAGCAAAATTAAGAGATATTATATATGAAAAAACTGATTTTGAAAACAATCGGCATAACCGTCGCGTTTATTTTTGCTTTTTTACTTATTACTTACGGCGTTTTCGCTTTGTTTTTACCTTCTAAAACGGCAAAGTTTTACGACGGGTTGGGCGCTTATAAAACCGCTGTAAGATATATGGAAAGGGCTTATGAAAAATCCGAGGATATAAAGGATCTTGACGAAACGTGTCTTTATGCTTTAAAAACCGACGATAACGGGCTTATAGCCTTATATTTAGGTAAACTTTTCGGCGAAAATTTGCAAAGTTTTAAGGCGTATTCCGAAAGTAAAGCCCAAAACGGCGACGACTATTTCGATTTTATGGCAGGGCGCTATGTTTGCGCTTTATATAAAAGTTGCGACGGCAAAAGTGCTGTAACCGAGGCTTTTAGGCTAACCGTTAGTTATAAGAACAAATGCGCGGTTCGCAGTTTAATTGCAGAAGCCGTTTCCGCAAACGACAAAGATACCTTAAAAACGATAAAAAACAAGTTGGAAGAAACTATCGTGAATTTTATCGAACCTGAAAAAGAAATCGCAAACAAAGATATAGAGATGATCGATCTGTTTTTGTCAAGGTAACTTAAAGTCCGTTTGACATCGATATTAAAAATGCGATAATCGACCTATGGACGGACTTTTTTATATTTTTTAGTAAAAAACTGTTTTTGTCGAACGTTTTTTTAAAAGAATGAGAATAACGATTGCTTTTCATTTAAGTTTATAATATAATTTAAATGAGGCACAAATTGCTCCTTTTGTCGTAAAGCGGCATTTTAAAGCGTATATTACGATATAATTACTATAAATAAAAGAAAATACTAAAAGGGATATCCCTTTTCGCGTTTGCGCACGCAAACGCGCCCAATTATTTTAGTCGGGGTGTGATAATGAACGCAGCAGTTTCCAAAACTAAACCGATAAAGCGTGATTTAAAAAAGGAAATAATTTTCCGCAAAATAAAAAAGCCTAACGGTTTTTTGGCGTCGATAGTGTTTTTCTTTATGGGGCGCATTGCCAAAAAGAATAAAGTAAGGTTTCATTACGGGTTCGATTTAAAAAGTTTAAAAAAGCAACCCGTTATTTTGATTTCCACGCACGCTTCGCGGCTCGAATTCGTTTGCGCGTTAAGCGGATTTAAGGAAAAAAACATGAACGTCGTTTGCGGTTATCAAAATATTATGAAAAAGTACGTCTATACTTTGTTGAAGCATCTCGGCGTAATTTCCAAATATTTGTATCAACCCGATTACGTTTGCCTTAAAAATATGCTTTCAGTCGTAAAACGCGGCGGTAATCTTGCGTTTTTCCCCGAAGGCATACAATCGATATCGGGAAGCACTCACCCGATAAACCCCGCGACGTGCAAATTTTTAAAGCACGCCGGCGCGACTGTCGTTTTGTGTAAAAGCGAAGGCGCATACCTATGTCAAAACAGATTTTCCAAGGACGTCAAAAAGGGTAAAGTCGATTTTTATTACGACGTTCTGTTCACTCCCGAAGATTTGAAAACGTTGTCGGAAGAACAAGTTTATCAAAAACTTATCGAAAAATTTTCTTACAACGAATTCAAACTCAATAAAACCCGTCACGAAAAGTACGTGGGAAATCTCCCTAACATAGATGGGCTTGATAGAATCATTTATAAATGCCCCCGTTGCGGAAGCGAATTCACTTTAAAAATAGACGGCGACAAAATGACGTGCTCGGATTGCGGCTACGCAGTTAAAATGGACGAATACTACGATATTCATTTACATAGCGGCGAAAAATTATATTTCGATAACGTCGACGATTGGTTTAAGTGGCAACGCCAGACGGTCGAAAAACAAGTTTCCGTAGACTTTACGCCCCTTGAAATGCAAGGCGGCATGTACGTTTTAAGAACGGATAAACTGTCCAAGGCACCGGAAGATAAAATTTTCGTAACGCACGGTAAAATAACGCTTGACAGAGAAAATCTTTCTATAAAGGGCGAAGGCGAAAACTTAGGCGTGGATTTCACGTTTAGCATGAAGGAGGTATATTCGCTTACCTTCTCGCTTTCGGGCTTTTTGGAATTTTATCACGAAAGCGAATACTATGTCATAAAACCCGACGACAACTTGATACAAATGATAAAGTGGACGCTGTTTTCGGAAGAAATCCATAATCTTTACGATATACGTTGGAAAAACGCGTCGGTCGACGTTTACGGCTGACATCAAAAATTATAAGCGAGGTTTGTTATGAAAGACGATAACCTTAAAAACGTTAATTCCGTCAACGACGAAAACGTTGACGATTTAAAACAATCAACCGTCCCCGTAAGCGAAGAAAGTTTAAATAATGCGACGGCTACCGCGGCTAACGAAAGCAACTCGGATAGCGGCTCTAAAACGGCTTCTAAAATGTCGGAAATCTCCGTTAAATTCGGACTGAAAAGTTTTTTGACCGTCGTCGGGATACTCCTTGCCGTCATTATTACGGTCGGCATACTTACCTACGTAATCCCCGCAGGGGCTTTCGAGACGAAAAAAGTTGACGGTAAAACGGTGATTATACAAGGCACTTTCCGTTATCTTACCGATGCGGAAGTTACCACAAGGCTTCCCGTTTGGCGTTGGTTCACCGCTCCTTTCGAAATGATTTTTTTGGGTTCTAACAGTTCCCTTTGCATACAAATTATAGCGCTTCTTTTGATTTTGGGCGGAACTTTTAAAGTTTTGCAAGAAAGCGGCGGTTTGGTTTCGTTAGTGCGAATCCTTATCGGCAAACTTTACAAAAAAAGATTTTTGGCGATTTGGGTTATAACCTTCGTTTTGATGTTTTTGTCGGCGGTTTTCGGACTTCAAGAACAGTTTTTGATTTTGTATCCGCTGTTTTACATGCTTTGCACGGCTATGAACTGGTCCAACTTTACGGCGATTAGTTTTATACTTATAACGTCCGGCGTAGGATTCACCACCGCTATTACAAACCCGTTTACGATTATGCAAGCGGCGAACCACGCCGGCGTAAGCGTAACGCAAGGTATCGGTTACAGAATTATTATTTTCGTCGCTTTATACGCTTTGACAGCCGCGTTTATGACTTTTATGGCTAAAAACGACGAGAAAAAGTGTGCTAAAAAGTTCGATATCGCTAACTTTACTTTGACTTCGGAAGAAGAAAAAGCAGAAGATAAAAAGAAGGCAGTAATGATAACGGCGCTATTTGCAATCGCGCTTTTGGGCGTTTTGGTTGCTATTTGCATACCCGCTTTACGCGGTATGAGTATGATAATTATGGGCGCCGCGTTCATCGTCGGCACGATAATTATCGGCAGAAAACTTTTAGGCAGTTACAAGAAAATGGGTAAGGAATTTCTTGTCGGAATGAAAGACGTAGCGCCTTCCCTTATTATAATCGTTTTGGCTTTCAGTATTACCTACATTGCCGAAAGGGGCTGCATTTTACATACCATTTTTAATTATATTTACGGTATGATAAGCGGAACTTCTCCCTACGTAAGCGTACTTTTATTGTACCTTTTCGTTCTTGTTATAGAATTTTTTATTCCGAGCGGTTCTGCCAAAGCGGCGCTCATAATTCCTTTATTGACGTTGGGCGACTTAGGTATAAGTACAAACGTAATAATACTTACTTATTTATTTGCCGACGGCTACACAAACGTGTTATTCCCCACTTGCGGAACTTTACTTATCGGCTTGGGTTTAGCCGACGTAAGTTATACCGAATGGATTAAAAAGACTATCGTTTTCCAACTTGTACTTCTTGCGGCGTCTATAGGATTTTTAATGCTTGGCGTTGCTTTCGGATACTGACGTAAAAAGGCAATAAATAACAAAAATCCGCCTATAAGTCGGTTATCGCGGCTTTTGGCGGATTTTTCATGTCTAAATTTTGCCTTTTGCGTCGAAAACTTCGGTACAAACGGATAGGGCAAAATCTTCTTCGTGACAGACGAGTATTATAGCGCCTTCATACTCTAAAAGGGCTTTCTTTAACGCTTCTTTCGCGCGTACGTCGAGGTGGTTGGTCGGCTCGTCCAAAATAAGAAAATTCGATTTTAAACAAGTTAAAACGGAAAGTTTACACCTTACTTGCTCGCCGCCGCTCATATTTTTAATGGGTTTTACGGCAAGTTCGCCTTTTAGCCCCGCGCGCGCTAATATCGTGCGTTTGGTTTTTTCGTTTGCAAGGGGATAGCAGGACGAAAAATATTGACTTGCGTTTTCCGAAGGATTAGGAAAGTTTAAATCTTGTTCTAAATACAAAATTTTGGCTTCTGGGTGAATAAAGAAACTACCCTTTATAGAGGGAATTTTCCTCATTAAAGTCTTTAAAAAAGTCGTTTTGCCGACGCCGTTGGTGCCGCGTATCCATAGCCTCGACGATGAATTAAGGTGGATATTGATAGGCGGTATCAAAGTTTTATCGTAACCGACTTCCAAATCTTTAACGACAAGTAAATCTTTTGCGTTAAGACTTAGATAAGGAAAATCGAATTCGGCGTCGGGTATGTTGACGGGTTTGGATACAAGTTCCATTTTGTCGAGCATTTTTTGCCGCGAATGTGCCATTTTTGCCGTCGAAGCCCTTGCTTTGTTTTTGTCTATATAGTCGGTAATGCGCTTGATTTCGGCTTGTTGGCGTTTATATGCGTCTTCGTGCTGTTTAGCGTTCATATCGCGTTGCTGTTTAAACTGCGAATAATTGCCCGTATATTTTTTAATATCTCCGTTTTCGATGTTTACGATATATTTCGATACCGAATCGAGGAATTTTACGTCGTGCGAAATAACCAAAAAAGTCTTTTTATAGTCGTTAAGGTATTTTGTAAGCCAATCGATATGTTCCACGTCCAAAAAGTTCGTAGGCTCGTCCAAAAGCATGATGTCGGGTGATTCCAAAAGCAGTTTGCAAAGCATTAGTTTTGCTCTTTCACCGCCCGATAAATTGGCGATAACGGTATTATAGCCCACGTTATTCATTCCGAGCCCGTTTGCGACTTTCTTGATTTTAGCGTCTAAATCGTAAAATCCTTCGTCTTCAAGTTGGTCTTGAAGATTAGCGGATTTTTTGATAAGTCTGTCTAATTCATCGCCCTCTAACTTCGCCATGTCCTCGTACATTTTGTTGAGCTTTGCTTCTTTTTCGTAAAGGTATGAAAAAGAAGATGACAAATATTCCATTACGGTAAGGCTTCTATTTATATTCGCGTGCTGGTCTAAGTAGCCTTTGCGTATGCCGTTAAGCCATAAAACTTCGCCGTCGTCTTGGGAAAGATTGCCCGATATTATATTGATAAACGTCGATTTACCCGCGCCGTTAAGCCCGACTACTCCGATATGTTCGCCGTTGTTTACGGTAAGATTGGCTTTTTCAAACAAAAACCGATCGTCATAGCGGTGGGTAAGGTTTTTAATTTCTAAAACGCTCATATTTTTACCTCGATAACGATATGATTGTAATATATTTTCAAGTTGTTGTCAAGTTATTTGCTTTTTGTCGGCGATTATGTTACAATACACTTACAAAATAAAGTAAAAAGGCGGTTTACAATATGAAAACGAGATTTAAATACAAATTTAAAACCTATCTTTACTATGTAATGGTGGCGGCAATCGTTTTGTCGCTTACCGTAATCGGCGTAAACGTGTATAGGCTTGTTTCGGGCGGATTCGATTCATCTAAAATTTTTAGTTACATAACGACTTTCCTTGTTTCAATATTGATAATCGTTCTCGTTGCGTCGATTTTAATATCTTCCTACTACGAAATCGATGAAAAGTATTTGACTTTAAAATGGGGAATACTGAAAAATCAAATCTCCGTACATTCCATAACGAAAACCATACATAATCCCGACAGCAACAAGTTAACTATTGTTTACGGCGCCGAAGAAAATTTTATGGTTATTTCGGTTCTCGGTATTAATCCGGTAGACATTGTTGACGTCTTACGCAAAATCAATAAAAAAATCATCTTTGAAAGTATATCGGACGAAAGCAACGTAAAAGACAAAAACGATAAGGATAAAAACAATAAAAAGTAAGGCTATAAGCCCGTTATCGACATATTTTTTGTATTAAACGAGACGTAAAAACTTTTATAAAGCATTATAATTTAAAAAACCGACGAAGTTTTTTTGCAGTTAAGTTAAAACTGCGTGAAAATTTTGTCGGTTTTTTTTGAAAAATGCCGCTAAAACGTTTGACATATGCGTTCGCTATATATATAATTGTGTTTAGTTTTGCTAAACTCAAAGTTTAATGTGACAAAAGTCGTTAAACTCGATGTTTAGTAAACCTAACTAATTTATCGTTAAATCATAAAAAGAACGAGCAAATACTTACGAAAACTTGTCTTTATATTTAGCGGATATTTTTCAGGCGAATTATGGAATTAGGCGAAAAGATTAAACAATTAAGACTGCAATGCGACCTTACGCAAGAAGAATTGGCTTTTAGGTGCGAACTTTCGAAAGGGTATATTTCGCAACTTGAAAACGATCTTACAAGTCCGTCGATTGCAACGCTAAAAGACATTTTAACGGCGCTCGGTTCTTCTTTAAAGGAATTCTTTTCCGAAGTCGACGTTGACGAAAAGGTAGTGTTTTCCGAACAAGACTTTATCGAAAAGGTAACCGATACGCAAGTATTGAATTGGCTTGTACCCAACGCGCAAAAAAATATGATGGAGCCTATTCATTTGGTATTAAACGCGCATGAAAAGACCGAACAAGACGTCCCCCACGAAGGCGAAGAATTCGGTTACGTTTTGGAAGGGAAGATAGTTCTTTGCTTAGGTAAAAAGCGCTACGCCGTAAAACGGGGAGAGAGTTTTTATTTCGAAGCGGACAAGTCCCATCATATCGAAAACCCTGCCGACGAAAAGGCTACGCTTATTTGGATATCGACGCCGCCTACTTTTTAATATAGCGGCGATAACGGGCTTATAGCCACACTTTTATACAATATTACAACGACGCGAACGCATTAAAACTGCGAAAAAATAAATCCGACTGTTTTTAGGAGCGCTTTATAAAAATGGAAGAAAAAATTATCGAACTTAAGAAAGTAACCAAAATTTTCGACGGCACACAAGTCGTAGACAACATCGACCTTTATATTCGTAAAGGCGAGTTCGTTACCCTTTTAGGTCCGTCGGGCTGCGGTAAAACGACTACGCTTCGTATGATAGCCGGCTTCGAAAAACCCGACGGCGGCGAAATCTTGTTAAACGGTAAAGACATAACGCAAATACCGCCTTATTTAAGACCTATTAATACGGTTTTCCAACGTTACGCACTTTTTCCCCATTTGAACGTTTACGATAACGTTGCTTACGGGTTAAAGTTAAAAAGGGTTAAAAACGTTTACGAGGACAAAAACGGCAAGCGCATAGAAAAAATCGAAAAACTTTCCCGCAAGGTAATAGACGAAAAAGTTTCCAAAGCACTTAAAATGGTTGACCTCGAAGGCTTTGAAAAGCGTGACGTCAACACTCTTTCGGGCGGACAGCAACAGCGTATCGCAATAGCGCGCGCTATCGTCAACGAGCCGCAAATTCTTCTTTTGGACGAGCCTTTAGGCGCACTCGATTTAAAGATGCGCCAAGATATGCAACTCGAACTTAAAGAAATGCACAAAAAGTTGGGCATTACCTTTATATACGTAACCCACGACCAAGAAGAAGCGCTTACGATGAGCGACACCATAGTCGTCATGAACGACGGCGTTATTCAACAAATCGGAACGCCTAAGGATATTTACAACGAACCTAAAAACTCCTTCGTCGCGGACTTTATCGGCGAAAGCAATATTATGAGCGGTACAATCGTCGGCGACAGAAAGGTAAGGTTTATCGGGCACGTATTCGATATGGTCGACGACTTCGAACTTCACGAAAAAGTCGACGTGGTCGTTCGTCCCGAAGACGTATTTTTGCTCGATAAAGACAAAGGTCAGGTAAACGGAAAAATAATTTCTTCCATTTTTAAGGGCGTTCATTACGAAATGACTTTTTTAATCGGTAAGACCGAAATCGTTATTCAAGACACGGTCGAAAGAAAGGTCGGCGAAGAAGCGAGCATTATAATTAAACCCGAAGATATTCATATCATGAAGAAGGAATACCTCGTCAACTCCTACGACGGCTATATTACTAAAAACAACCAAGTATACTTTGCCGAAGGCGAGTTCGATTGCGACGTTACTATGTTGTATCCGGGTTCTCGTCTCGACGAAGAAGGTTATCTTATCACGGCGGAAGGCGAAAGTTTGGATTTGACAGACGTCCCTGTAAAAGTCGAAGTCCCTCTTGACAAAATCGAAGTTATCGATAACGAAGAAGACGGAACTTCCCACGGCGAGATTATTTCCATTATCTATAAAGGCGACCATTACCAGATTATAATTCGTACGCCTGAGGAAGAAGAAGACTTTGTCGTCGATACCGAGTATTTGTGGAACGAAAACGATAAGGTAAGCGTTAAAATCGACGCCAAAGACATTACCGTTAAGTTAAAGGTGAAGTAGTATGGGCAAAGCTTTAAGATTTTCAAGGAAACACCTCGGAATACCCTACGCGCTGTTTTTACTGCTGTTTGTGATATTTCCGCTTGTTTTGATAGTCGTATACGCTTTTACCGACGCGGAAGGCGCGTTTACGCTCGGTAACTTTACCGATTTCTTTTCGAGAAGTTCCAACCTTTACGTTCTTTTGATAAGTTTCGTTTTGGCGGTTTTAACTACGGCGATATGTCTTGTCATAGCCTATCCCGTCGCTTATATTTTGGCACGCAGCGGCGCGAAATCGAGAAACGTTTATCTTTTACTGTTCATTCTTCCGATGTGGATAAACTTCGTGTTAAGAACAGCCGCGATGAAGGAACTTTTATTCGCCCTCGACGCGGCGAAACTGTATAACGTAACCGATTGGTATTTCGCAAATACCGTAATAGGTATGGTATACGATTATCTTCCGTTTACCGTATTGCCTATTTACACAGTGCTTTTAAAGATAGACAAAAACGTTATCGAAGCGTCGAGCGATCTCGGTGCGAACGGCGCGCAGACCTTTTTGCGTACGACCTTGCCGCTGTCTATGCCGGGCGTCGTAAGCGCGATAACGATGGTTTTATTGCCGACGACGACGAGTTACGTTATTTCCGATACGCTTGGCAACAGCAAAGTTACCATTATAGGTAAACTCATTGAAAACCAATTTAACATCGGTACAGCCGACAGTTGGCACACGGGTTCCGCGATTTCCCTTATTTTATTGTTTTTTATCTTCGGAACAATGCTTTTGTCGGGTAAGTTTACCGAAAATACGAATACGAGAGGCGGCGGATTATGGTAAAAAAGATTTTACGTTCGACATATTTGTGGCTCGTATTGATATTTTTGTACGCGCCGGTACTATTATTGGTTGTTTACAGTTTCAACGCCTCGAGCGAAATAGGAACTTGGTCAAAGGAATGGAACTTTTCTCTTTACAAAATGCTTTTCACCGACGAAAAGATTTTAAGCGCAATCAAAAATACTTTGCTTTTGGCGCTTTCGGCAAGCGCTATTTCGACGGTTCTCGGTACGATAGGCGCGATAGGAATGTTTTATTCCAAAAAACGCACTTTCAAAATATTTAATACGGTAACGCAAATTCCGCTTGTTAACGCCGACATCGTTACGGCGATATCTTTGGCGCTCGTGTGCTCGATGTTGCTTTTCCCGAGGACTTACGGTTCACTGCTTGTCGCTCACGTGGTGTTGACGTTTCCGTTTGTCGTAACGAACGTTTTGCCGAAGCTAAAACAAATGGATCCCAATCTTTACGAAGCGGGGCTTGATTTGGGCGCGTCGCCTATGAAAGCATTGTTTACGATAGTTATCCCCGAAATAATGCCGGGGATAGCGTCTGGTTTTATGATTGCAATCACGTTATCGCTCGACGATTATATCGTTACTAACTTCACGAAACCCTCTACTATCGACACGATTTCCACTTATGCTTATAACGCCTATGCAAAGAACTCGGCGAATACGTCGATACCTGCGCTTCGTGCACTTTCGGCAATAGTGTTTGCGATAATTATAATATCGGTTGTCGTAATAAACGTTACGGCAAACAAAAAAGCGGCGGAAAGGAGGTAAGACAATATGAAAAAAGTTTTATCGATATTGCTTGCCGTCGTTATGGTCGGCGCGATAGTTTGTTATTCCTTGTTAGGCGTTGACTTTTCAAGCGGCGACGAGGACGTCGAGATTTTAAGAGTTTATAACTGGGAAGAATACATTTCCGAATCCGACGAAAACAAAATAGAGTGGGACGATTACGTAAGCGGAAATTACGATTTGCGGCAAGACGCGCAAGGCAACGAATACATAGATTTTATTTACCTTTTCGAGTCCTATTGTCGTCAGAAACTTAATCGAAACGTAAAAGTAGAGTATTCTACTTTCGGCACGTGTGAAAACATGTATAACGAACTTAACCTTTCAAAAAAGGTTGTCGGAGGCAAAACGACGTATTCTTACGATTTGGTTTGCCCTTCGGAATATATGCTTTTAAAAATGATGAAAGAAGACATGCTTGAACCTATTTCCGCTTCCGAAAGACAAGATATCGCGACTTACGACGAAAATTCTTCGGCATATATACGTAATTTGTTCAAAGGACTAAAAATCGAATGTAACGACGGCGTTACGCGGTCTTTGTACGATTACGCGACTTGTTATTGCTGGGGTACGATGGGGTATGTGTATAATCCCGAAAAAGTCGACGCGGAAGCCGCAAAGCATTGGAACCTTTTATGGGACGACAGATATAAAGGCGAAAGCACCATAAAAGACAGTGTCCGCGACAGTTATATATTGGCACTCGGCTACGTTTACGAAGAAGAATTGACTAAGTTGAAGGAAAGTTATGAAAACGGTACGATTACCGCAACCGAGTACAATGCGCAATTGACCGATATATATAATCGCACCGACGACGAGTCCGTTAAAATAGCGGGCGAAGCGCTTACCGGACTTAAAGATAGGCTTTTCGGCTACGAGGTCGACAGCGGTAAAAAAGATATGGCTCAAGGTAAAATTTCCATTAACTTCGCGTGGAGCGGCGACGCCGTGTACATAATGGATTACGCCGAAGCCGAAAGCGACGGAGAGGTTTTGTTGGAATACGCCATTCCCGAAGAAGGAAGCAATATATTCTTCGACGGCTGGGCGATGCCGAAAGGCGCTAACACCGAACTTGCAAGGATTTTTATCAACTTTATTTCGCGCGCCGAAAGCGGACAGATGAATATGGGTTACATTGGGTATTCGTCGGGTTTGGCGGGTGACTTGATGTTTGAAAACGCCGTCGATTGGTACGGTACTTATATTTTGGTCGACTCGGACGAAACCGACGAGGACGCCGTTATGCTTGACGGAAAGTATTATACGGAAGTTTATATGGGCGACTTGGATATCGACGATTTAAATTCTATGCGCGTAGAGGGCAAAGATAACGTTTATTTGCTTAATCTTCCCGTTTACGACGACGATTATAACGTCGTCGGTATCGATAAGGAAGCCGAAACGGAAGTTCTCGTAAGCGATTTATCTTACTTTTTCAATACCGTTGCGGAAGGCGAGGAGGGGTATAAGGAATACATAATGTATTACCAAGGCGCCAATCGCCAATGCGCCACGCAATATCCTTCTTACGATTTGGTTACTCGTTGCACGGTAATGAAGTGCTTTTCGGACGACGAACTTCGAACTTTAAACAATATGTGGGATACCGCTAAAGTCGGCAACGCTTCTTTAGGAAAACTGTTGCTTGTCATAGGCATTGTAATAGTACTTATCGCCGTTGCGATTGTTATAAGGGTGCTTTATAAAAAAGACGTAATAAAGCGCGTTAAAAGTCACAAAGGATTAAAACTTGTATCTTCAACAGTTATCGAAAAAGACAGATAACGGGCTTATAGACGGACTTTTGCTTCTAAATAGGGAGTGAAAGTCCGTTTTTTTAATCGTTCTAAGCCAACGCTAAACGAAAGGAAAACGATTTTTTGTAATCGCTTAAGTTTTTAAAAGTCGTCGTCGATAAAAAAATCGTCTTCGGTAAATAAAATCGCCGATAGGCGTTGTTATCGGTTGCCATATGTACGGGTATAAGGTATAATATTGGTGAAATATTACACACTTAGGAAATAACCATGTCAACTTCGCAACAAGCATTACAGATAATATCGAGCCTCGTTTGGCTTTTGGCAGGCGTAGGAGTTTTTATCGTCGGAATGAACTTTTTAAGCGGCGCGCTTGAAAAGAGCGCGAACGGCGGTATGAAAAAACTTCTGTCGAAAATCAGTAACAACCGCTTTTCGGGCGTCGGTATAGGCGCGGGCGTTACGGCGATTATTCAAAGTTCGTCTGCAACTACCGTTATGGTGATAGGGCTTGTAAATGCCGGAGCGATGACGCTTATACAAGCAACGTCGGTTATAATGGGTGCCAATATCGGCACTACCGTAACGGGAGTTTTAATCGCTCTTAAAAACGACTATTTTAATATGGCGATGTATCTTTTGGGATTTGTCGGCGTAATGCTTGGCTTTTTTGCGAGGGAAAAAGTTAAAATCGTCGGACGGCTGTGTAGCGGGCTCGGTATGATATTTATCGGGCTTAATATAATGAGCAGCGAACAGGCGTTCGGAAATTCTCTTATCGAAGACATGTTTCGCAACGTTTTCGCCGTCGTTGACTTTCCGCTACTATTGATACTTATCGGTGCCGTGTTTACCGCGCTTATTCAAAGTTCGGCGGCGGCAACGGGTATAGTAATTACCATGGTCGGCTCTCAGTCAATTTCCGTCGATTTGGCGTTATTTATAATTTTGGGTGCTAATATCGGAACTTGCGTAACGGCGCTTTTGGCGTCTTTCGGGGCAAGCACGAACGCAAAACGTGTTGCCTTTATACATTTTGCGTTTAACGTAATAGGTACTGTCGTTTTTGCCGTTTTAATTTGCATTTTCGGTTCACAGGCGGTTAAACTGTTGCAAATTATTTGCCCGGGCGAAAGCATAATGTCGCTACAGATGCAAGTATCGGTCTTTCACGTAATATTTAACGTAACGACTACGATTTTGCTGTTACCGTTTGTCGAACTGCTTGTGAAACTGTCGCAGACGGTAATCAAGGACAAAAAGATGCCCGAAAACGAACTTTCCTTAAAGTATGTCGACGTGCGACTTATTAAAACGCCTTCTATCGCGATGCAACAGACTAAAAAGGAAATACAATACATGATGGACCTCGTGCAAGAAAATTTGCGTTTGTCCTTCGGCGCCGTCGACGGTGAAAACCTTGCCTGCGAAGAAGATATCCGCGCCAACGAGGCGCATATCGACTTTATTAACAACAGCCTTACAAAGTATTTGATAAGTTTATCAAGCGTTGTCGAGGAACGCGACGAAAAAACAATCGGTTCGTATTTTCACGTGCTTAACGACCTTGAACGTATCGGCGACCATGCCGAAAACTTTTTCGAAATAGCAGTCGAAATGAACCGAAAAGGACTTGATTTTTCACCCGACGCCAAACAAGAACTTTTATCGATGCGCGGTAGCGTAAAGGAAATGTTCGATATTGCCAAAAACGCTTTTACTTTTTCCGATAAAAACGGGCTTACGAGACTTACAGAACTCGAAACTTTGGTCGATAAAACGAAAAAAGTCCTTACCGAAAGACATTTCGAACGTCTTAAACAAGGACTTTGCAGCGTCGAGCTCATTCCTTATTATACCTCGATCGTGACGCGTTTGGAGCGCGTTGCCGACCATATCGTAAATGTCGGTTATAGTATCGTAAACCCTACCGGCGCGGAAACAAACTAATAAAAAAGTCTGCCTATAGGTCGATTATCTTAAAAAATCGAGCCTATGACAGACTTTTTAAATACAATATTCGGTTACATAACTTGCCCGTCGGGAGAGATAAGATAAATATTTTGCGATATTTCCGAAATATCCCCGTGAAGCGCATAGCAAGCACCGCTTAAAATATCCATAACGCGTTGAATGGTTTCGTCTTTAACCGCTTCCATATTAACGACGGCAGGTTTGTTTAAAAGTAAAAAGTCAATAATTTGACACACGTCGTCGAAAGACGTAGGTTTAAAAACGCGTACGGCAACGTTGTCGGCGTTGTTGCTCGATACTGCGGCATCGTTCAATTTGCGATTTGTAAACGTAGCGGAACGATTTTTGCTCGGCTTTTTATTGTTGCCTTCAGTTTCCTTAGTAAAAAAATCGAATAATCCCATAATAACCCTCCGTAGTAAAATTATAAGCGCGCGACCTTCCGCGTACAAAAGCTGTTTACTATGTTTTTATATATTTTAGCATAAAGTTTTGCCTTTTGTAAACAAAATTAATCGCTTTTATAGGTCGTAAAGGTTGTTTTTGTTATAACTTTGTAAAAAAACGGTAAAAAAACTTAAAGAGAATTTTTTGCCGTCTGTTTTTTCTTGACAACTTTTTAGCTTAAAGATACAATTTAATTGTTAAAAACTTATTTTTGTGTTTTTTAATCAAAAAGTTTTAATATGATAGTTACGGTAATATTAAAGAGGTGTTTTATGAAAAACTTTATAAAATCATTCTGTGTTTTGACCTTGACGGTCGTTTTGACTGTCGTCGCGGTAGGGTGCGCCCCTTTAGCGCGCGGTAAAAGCGCTTACGAAATCGCCGTCGATAACGGCTTTTCCGGCACCGAAGCCGAATGGCTCGAAAGTTTGCAAGGCGCGAAAGGTCAAAACGGACTTGACGGCAAAGACGGTGAAAACTTTAACGAAGGCTATACCGTCGTCGATTTGTACAACGAAATGGTGCAAGCCGGAAAATTTTCAGGCTCGATTGACGATTTTATTCAAAAATATTTCGGACTTTCAATCGGAACCGATAACGACGACCAAGCTAAGACAGTCAATAAACTTATGCTTTCCGTATGCAGTATTTCGTGCGGATTCAAAGGCGTAACGTCGATAAGTAAAGGCGCGGGCGTCTTTTATTCGGTAGATAAAGAAAACGGCGACGCTATAATAATCACCAACTTCCACGTAGTGTACAACGAAAAAGCGGCAGCGGCGAACGCTATCGCCGATAAAATTAACGTTTACACCTACGGTAGCGAATACGAAAACGCCCCTAAATCGTTCGAAGCGACTTACGAGGGTGGCACGACGACTTACGACTTGGCGGTTCTTAGCGTAAAAAACTGCGACGTAATTAAAAACTCCGATTTTTGTCCTGTTAAAATAAGCGATTCCGACGACGTTATGCTCGGCGAAACCGTTTATGCCATAGGCAATCCGAGCGGTGGCGGTTTGTCGGTATCGAGCGGCATTTTGAGCGTTGCAAGCGAAAGGGTTGCAATGACTAACGTTTACGGAGATCAAAACGTAATGCGCGTTATTCGTTTCGATGCGCCCGTAAGCCCCGGAAATTCGGGCGGCGGTTTGTTTAACGCTAACGGCGAACTTGTCGGGATAGTCAACGCTAAAAGCGTCGTGACTAACGTCGACGGCGTAAACTACGCTATACCTTCCAACGTGGTTTCCTCGTGTATGAAGCATTTTATAGCCGAATGCATAGGAAAAGAACAGGATTACATTACGAAACCCTTGCTCGGCATTACCGTACGCGAAGAGAATTCCATGGCTGAATACGACGCCGTAAGCGGAAAAATCAGCATTACCGCTCAAGTCGTGATTGACTCGATTGAAGAAAATTCTATCGTTAACGGAATCTTCGAAAAAGGCGACAGAATTTTGAGCGTCGAGTACAACAACGAGAATTACGAAGTAACGAGAATGCACGTTATTACCGATTTAACGCTTAGCGCGTTTTCGGGCGAGAGTATGACGTATACGGTGCTACGCGACAACAAAACGATTACGCTTAAAGTTACGTTTAACGATTCTTGTATTACAAAAGTTATTTAATATACTAATTTGTTTGCGTTAAACAAACATTTTTAAAAAATTTTTAAAAAATACAAAACAACCCCTAAAAACAGTTGTCTTTTTATGAAAAACAGTATATAATATAATCGACAAAGCGAAGAAAGGCACTTTGTCGATTATTTATATTTATTTCAAGGGGATGATATATAATGGGTTCAGAGTATTTAATTGTTGACAAATCGATTTTGCCCGATTATTACGATTTGGTTTTGAAGACTAAAAGTCTTGTCGAAGACGAAAACAAAAGCGTTAGTTTGTCCTGTCGCGAAACGGGCATAAGCCGTTCTACTTTTTATAAGTATAAGGACAAAATTTTTAAAACGTCTAAAGAGTACGGTAAGAAGGCTATACTTTCGATGAAGCTTTCCGACTCCGCAGGGGTTTTAAGTAACGTTATGCAAGATATTTATTCTTACGGCGGAAACATAATTACGGTTAACTCCACCTTATCTATAAATAACGTCGCTTTCGTTACCATAGTTATCGATACGAGTAATTTAAAAAGCGACGTGCAATCTCTCGTTAAAGATTTTAAACGCATTAATCACGTTAAAAGTGCTAACGTCGTTGCAATCGAATAGTTTGTATCGTGCGATAACAGGCTTATAGGCTGACTTTTTGCTGCCGCCAATTAAAAAGCATAAATAAATTCCTTACGGTTTTTTACTTTTTTAAAGCCGTAAGGTTTTTTTTACGCTAAAATATAAAGTCAAAATAGTCGGCATCTTATATAACGGCATATTATATAACAGGAACGTTTTTTCGTGCTAAAGGTTTGTAAATTCGGCGGGACGTCTTTATCTGATGCATCTACGTTTAAACTTGTAAAAAAGATAATTCTTTCCGATGAAAGCCGTAAAGTAATAGTCGTTTCCGCACCCGGAAAAAGATTTTGCGGCGATTTAAAAGTTACAGACATTTTAATCGGCGCGGCAAAAAGCCTCGATAAAAAATATTGCCTAAATAAAGTCTTTTCGAGGTTCGAGGATATCGCTTCGGGGTTAGGAATAAATTTCGACGTAAAAAAGCATTTCGATATTACAAACGATAGCCCCGAATACTTAATAAGCCGCGGCGAATATGTGAATGCCAAAATGTTGGCGGAGTATTTGGGGTATGATTTTTGCGACGCTTTCGATTTGTTGTATTTTAAAAACGCCTTCCGTTTAAACAGAGTTAAAACAAAGAAGGCGTTTCGTAGTCTTAATTTAGATAAAGGCGTTGTGATTTCGGGTTTTTATTATAACGAAAGGGGTAACGTTAAGTTGTTTTGTCGGGGCGGAAGCGATATAACCGGCGCTTACGCCGCAAAATATTTAAACGCCGACGTTTATGAGAATTTTTCCGATATTTCCGGCATAGCGTCGGTAAATCCGAAACTTATAAATAATCCCGAATTTATTAAAGAATTATCTTTTAAAGAATTTAAAAACCTTGACGTTCTTAATCCTAACGTTTTTGAAAAGTCCGCCTATAAGCCCGTTATCGGCACAAAAACGGATATTTTTATTAAAAACACCTTTAGCGCGCAAGATACAGGAACAAAAATAAGCGGAAAAGTCAAAGACAAAAAGCAAGTTTATATTTCGGTTGCGAACGACAAAAATAAAGTGGTTGTCACGGGACGAAATATTAAAGTTAAAAACTTTTTTAAAACCGTAACGCCCTTGTTTAAACGAATGGGTTTAACCTATACGATCGCTTTAAAAAACTCTAAAAGAATAGAACTTTTATTTACAGCAAAAAGCCCTTGCGACGAAAGTATCGAAAAGACAGCGGAAAGGGCGGTAATTGAAATTTACGACAAATTGTTTGTTATCGATAAAAATCGTTCATAGTATAAACGCCGACGGGCTTTTTGACGAGTTTTGTAGCCGCTTTTAACGCGCCGTCTGCAAAGACTTCCGCCGATAACGCTTCGTGTTTGAGAGATAATACTTCATTTTCACACATAAACAGTATTTCGTGTTCGCCTACAATCGTACCGCCGCGTAGCGAGTGGATAAATACGCCTTTATTGGTCGGCTTACTGTGTTTTAATAAGGCGTTTTTAATCAAAAGCGCGGTGCCGGACGGAGCATCCTTTTTGTATTTGTGGTGTTTTTCGATAATTTCGATATTGCAATCTTCAAGGCTATCGGCGCAAATTTCGGCGAGTTTAATAAGAATGTTTACGCCGCGCGACGTGTTGTCGACAACTGCCAAAGGGATTTTTTTAGCAAGGGATAAAAGAAGATCTTTTTCTTCCTTTTTTAATCCCGTCGCACCGAACAACAAGGGACACGGGTTGTATTTTACAAATTTGCAAAGGTCGAAAACGCTAGACGGCGATGAAAAATCTATTATAAGCTCAACGTTTTCTTTTATCTCGTCGAAACTTTTATATACGGGGCAATCGTAATTGCCGCCGACTTTTTTATCAACACCGCAAACGACCGATAAGTCGTATTCCTTGGCTTTTTTGTAAATTCGTTCACCCATTTTTCCGTTAATGCCGACGATAAGTGTGTTAATCATAAAATACCTCCTTACTAAATCGGTACAATATATGAAAAAGCAGCGAAATGTTTGCTCCTTTATATTGTCGAATTTTGTAAAATTTCGGCGATTTTTACGGCGTTTGTCGCGGCGCCCGTCCTAAGATTGTCTGCAACCGCCCAAAGCCATAAGGCGTTTTTGCAAGTCTTATCTCTTCTTATTCGTCCGACTAAAATATCGTCCGTGCCGTCCGCGTCGAGCTGCGTCGGAAAATCTTCGCCGTCAAAAACTTTTATATCTTTTTCTTTTTTAAGCGCGGTATAAATTTCGTCGATTTGAAAGTTCTTGTCGAGTTCTACGTTTATGGCTTCCGCGTGACAGTTGAAAACGGGGACTCTTACGGCGTTTGCGGTAACGTTAAGGTTTTCGATATCGAGAATTTTCCTGCTTTCTAAAATAATTTTATATTCTTCTTCGGTGTAGCCGTCTTGCAAAAACTCTCCGATTTTGGGAATACAGTTGGAATATATCGGTTTTTCGAAAGTTTTCGGCAAAAGTCCTTTTTCGCCTAAGGACAAGTCTTCCACTCCGCTTTTACCTGCGCCCGAAACGGCTTGGTACGTCGATACCGCAACGCGTTTAAGCCCGAAAGGTTTTAAAGCGTTTAAAATCGGCGCAAGCATTATCGTCGAGCAATTTGGGTTTGCTATAATCCCTATATTATCGAAAACTTTTTTTCCGTTTACGGACGGAACGATAAGCGGAACTTCTTTTAATAGTCGAAACGCCGACGAATTGTCTATAACGGTACAACCTCGTTTTAAAAAAGTCGGCGCGTAGTTTTTACTTATCTCGTTATTTGTTGCGAAAAAGGCGAGGTCGAGGCGTTTATCGTTAAAAGCGTTTTCGTCTAACGGCTCGGTTTTTAAACTTTCGCCGAAGATTTTTATCGGCGTGTTTTTTGTTTTCGTGCTTGAAAACAGATAAAAGTTATCGGCGAAAAAGTTACGTTCTTCGATAATTTGAATGATTTTTCTGCCGACGATACCCGTTGCGCCGACTATTGCGATATTCATAAACACTCCTAAATTTGACAAAATGCGGTAATCGTTCAAACTTTTTTGCACTTAACGGCTTAAAACGTTTGTAAAACTTTTTTATTTAAGTTATTATATATAAGTAATACGTTATCGGACAGTTTTCAAACGTCCGAAAATCCTTTTTTATTTTGCCGACGGCGTCTTTTAAAATAAGACGATTACCCGTACTTATATCATATTCGGCGATATGAAAAGCGGTTAACGAAAAAGTTTTGCTTTGGATTTTTCTTTAAGGCGAGACTTTACTTTTAAGGGCAGGTATTTTATGGCAAAAAAGAATTCTAAAAAAAGTTATACGGGCAAAAGTTATACGGTAAATAACGGCAAAAACAAAAAGCCGGATAACAAAACGGTGCGCGCTTCTACAAAAACTCAATCACAAAAATTGCAGAAAACAATCGCTTTGACGGATACTTCGGGCGTGGACGGGTATTTTAGACCTGAAGTCGCCGTCAGTCGTTGGAAGCAAGGTTACGAAGTTTTCATGAGCAATTTTATGAAAATGCTCGGGCTTAATTTTATGATGTTGCTTTTCTTGTTACCTACGTTCGTTTTGTTGTTTTTCCGCACGACTACCATTTACGGAAACGCTGCGTCATCGCCGTTTTCGGCTAATATGGGGGTAGGGTATTTTCCGTTTGCTTCGCTTTTGGGGTTGGAAGAAAAAATAATCTATTCGGCAAACTTTACTTTCTTTATGTGGTTACCCGCGGCGGCTTTCGTTCTCGGCGTAGGGCTTTCGGGCGGTATGTACGTAATGCGTAACCTTTGCTGGGGTGAAAACCCGCCTGTATTCAAAACTTTTTTTAGGGGCGTTAAAAAGAATATTTTCCCCGTTTTGGCGTCTTCCGTTATATATTCGATAATATTATCGGCGGCGGCGTTAACGATTTCGCGTATCGATTGTTCCGTTGCGTTAAGCGGTTCGACTTGGTATTTCGTCATTTTTAAAATATTGCTTTACGCCGTAATCGTTTTTGCTTCGTTGATTTTTTTGGCGATGACTTCGATATCGGTTACATATACGGGTAATTATTTTTCTCAACTTAAAAACAGTTGCATCTTCACCCTTGCGCTTTTACCGCTTAATATTTTCTTTGCGGTGTTTGCTTTACTTCCGTTCGCATTGCTGTTTTTAGGCAGTAACGCATTGAGTCTTGCACTTATATTGATACTGTTTTTGGGCGTTTCCTTTACAATGCTTGTTTGGACCGTTTACAGTCAATGGATTTATGATAAATTCATTAACGGCAGAGTTAAAACTTACGAAGCAAGTGCCGAAGAAATCGCCAAGCACAACAGTCGCGAAAAAGAAAAAGTCGTCGCCGGCGAAGACGAAGGCTATCGCGAAGTCGGTAAGTTAAAAAGCATTATGGACGGTGTAACGCCTGTTACCGACTACGACGTTACTTTATCCGACCTTGACGAAGTTTACACGCGCGACGATATCGACGCGCTTGAAAAATCAAAAGATCAACTTTAATAAAGCGACGCCCTTCGGCTTTGAACGATACTTATAAAAAGTTCGAAAGTTTGAATGGTTTTGCCGTTTTAGTCGCATAACGAAATTGCCTCTTTTTTCGGGGGCAATTTTTGGGATTTTAATGTAATCGCCTTTAAGCGATAGGGAGATTTTTATGTCGAATAAACCTTATTCAGCCCTTGCGCCTATCTACGAAAAAGTTGTCGGCGATAACGATTACGCCGCTTGGGCGCAACGTCTTGTACAACTTGTAAACGAGTATTCGACGGGGAAAACAGGGCTCGACATGGCGTGCGGAAGCGGTTATTTTACACGCGCGCTGACTAAAAGCGGGTTTTCGGTTGACGGTGTGGACTTGTCAACGGAAATGCTTAACGAGGCGCTTATGACCGCCCGTAAGGAAGGGCTTTTTATAAACTTTCGAAAAGGCGATATGTCGACTTTTAAAAATTTTACCAAGGTCGATTTTATAACGGTCGTTAACGACGGTATTAACTATATCGCACCCGAAAAACTTTTAAAAACCTTTCAAAATTTTTATAGGCTTTTAGATAAGGGCGGAACTTTATTTTTCGATATTTCCACCGACTATAAACTAAAAAACGTAATAGGCAACAATATATTTTCCGAAGACACCGAAGACATGACTTACGTTTGGTTTAATACTTTTACCGGCGACAGGGTAAATATGGATATTTCCGTTTTCACGAAAGACGGAGACAAATACGTTAAAAGCGAAGAAAGTCAAACCCAATACGTTTATACGATTGAAACGATAACCGAAAATCTTGAAAAGTGCGGATATAAGTCCGTTATCGTGCAAAATCATATGGGCGGAGATATACGGAAAGATAGTCTAAGGGCTCAGTTTATCGCTAAAAAAGCATAACGTTTTGTTTTTTTAGCGACATATAATCGTAAAGCCGTCGGCTTTTTAACGGAAACGAAAACATTCGTTTACCGATTAAACGACGCAAATAATAATAAAAAATTAATCTTAAAAAACTAACGTTTAGCGTAAAAACGCCAACTAAAAAGGAAGAATATGAACAGAGTAGTTAAAGCGCTTATTTTTAACGGAGAAATTTCGGTAACCTTACTCGACACGACCGAGATGGTTAACGGCGCGATAGATATACACGGGTTAAGCCCGCTTGCGGCGGCTGCACTCGGCAGAACTATGACTGCCGCAACGTTTATGGCTACTAACTTGAAAAATAAGGACGATACTTTAAGCATTACGATAACGGGTGACGGACCTTTGGGAAGCATCGTGGTTTGCGGTAATCACGATTTAAAGATGCGCGGTTACGTCGATAATCCCTCGCTCGAACTTCCGTTAAAACCGAACGGTAAACTCGACGTGGGTAAAGCCGTCGGTAAGGGTAGGTTAACCGTTGTTAAAAACTTGGGGCTTAAAGAACCTTACACGGGTAGCGCCCGTCTTGTTAGCGGAGAAATCGCCGAAGATTTCGCCGCCTATTATACTTTTAGCGAGCAGCAGCCTACGGGTATGGCACTCGGTGTAAAAATCGGGACCGATTTAAAATGCGTCGGTGCGGGCGGGTTGGTAATTCAACCTATGCCCGGCGCAAGCGACGAAAGTATAGATAAAGCGGAAAAACTTCTTGCAGAGTTTACCCGAATAAGCACGATGATAGAAGAACTCGGTATCGACGGAATAATAGACAAGTATTTCGACGGGGTATTCTTTTTCGAATATCTTCCAGAGTATAAATGTACCTGCTCGAAGGAATACGTCGATCGCATAATAGTTACGCTCGGAAAAAAAGAACTTTACGACACAATCGACAAAGAAGGCAAAATCGAAGTCGTATGCCATTTTTGTCCGCAAAAATACGTTTACTATAAAGAGGACGTAGACAAACTTTTAAACGATGGAAAAGAAAGTACTTAGAATAAACGATTTTACCGAAAGACAATTCGGTTTGGCGCGACGAAGAAAGGAAGAAGAAGATTACGTCGGCGCATTGAACGTTTTAAGAACGATTTTGGAAAATAATAAAAATAATCCCGACGCGATAAAGGAAATCGCCGACGTTTATATGGAACTCGACCTTATTATGCTCGCTATCGAGTATTGGTTCAAATTCCTTAAATATTGCGACAAGGACGATATAGCCAAAGGGTATAACGGTCTCGGGACTTGTTTTTATCTTGTCGACGAGTTGACTTTGGCGGGTTATTATTACGATTTGTTTTTCAGTATGGCAGACAATTTTACCGAATATGATTATATCGACGAAAGATTGGATTTTTGCGACACGATTAGCGAAAAGGAAGAACCTGAATTTTCGGTAGTCTATCCGCTTTCTAAGGTTCCCGCCGAAAAACGCATCGCCGTTGCCGAAACTAAGTTTTTCGAAGGCAAGGAAAAGGAAACGCTCAAAATTTTAAAAAGCATCGAAAAGACCGACGAAAATTATCTTGACGCGCAGTTGAGAATCGCCGCTTACTACCTTGTAAAAGGTCGGATACCAACGGCAAAAAGAGTTGTTAACGGGCTTATAAGGGACTTTCCGAACGATCCGTTGCCGCTAATAAACAAACTTGTCATCGAGGCGGAATCGGGAACTTACGACGACGCAAATCAAGTTCTTTCGATGATAGAATCTTTCGATATTACCGAATCGCCGCAATGCGGAAAAATTGCTGCATCGTGCGTTAACGCAATGCTTGACGAAGGTGCGGAAAAGTACGCCCAAAAGGCTGTTTGGGACGAACCGTATTCGATAAACGCATTGTTTACGCTCGGTGCGGCGAAGTACAATCTTAAAAAGTTCGACGAAGCGCGTGACGCGTTTATAAAAGTTTATCAGATTACCGATAGCAAAATAGTAAAATATTATGCCGATCAATGTTTGAATCCCGATAAGCGCGGCGCGCCTAAAAGAATAGGCTGCGAAATTAAATATCCGCAATCGGTAAGGACGGATTATCTTAAAAAGGCGTTAAAATACGTGACGGAATTTCCTAAAGTGACCGCAAGAAACCTTAGTACGATTTTAGACGTGTGCGATTGGATATATTCTTTTAAAAACAATTTGCAAACGATCTTGGCTAAGGAATGCGTTATGTCAGGTAACGCAGAAATACAAGATTATTTTATAGAACTTTTGTTGTGTGACGTCGACGATAACGTGAAGTACGCCGTTGTCGAAGCGCTTATTCTGTGCGGAAGAAAAGACAAACTATCGGTGGTGTATAACAATATTTATTCGGAAATTACGCTTTTGCCGATCAATATCACTTGGAAAGACGAAACGGACGTTTGGATGCGCGCTTATGCCGTCGCTTTTTCCCGAATGAGCGCTTTTTACAAAGCCGATTTGACAAAAATACGCGACGCCGCACTGGTAGCCCTTAGCGCACTACTTAAAAACGGTAATCTTCATTTAGTTACCGACGTAGACGCTTTCGCCGTTGCGATGGTGGTCTTATCCGGTAGTCCGCACGCCAAACAATTAAGCTTGATTTGTAGTTATTTTTTCACCGATACCGAAACCGCTAATCAAATTTTACAACTTATAAAGGCTGACGATGTTGATAATTGATATTGATAATTTATTTAGAAAATTCGCAAAGGAAAATATCTCGAAAATTTCTCAATCGGTAAACAACGATAATATCGACGAGAAAAAAGAAGCGTTGTATACTTTGTTTCAAAGTACGACCTTTTCGGAACTCAGCGGTAAAACGCCGTTAAACTTTTACGAAAGTTCTTCCGAAGACCTTGTCGAGGTTTTAAAGGAGCATATTGACCAAAACGTGCCCGTATCGGAATACCTTATTCACGCTTTAATTCATAGCGGAAACGAAGACGAAATAGTCGAACTTTTAAATGAATCGAGCGACGAAAATCTGCTTCTCATTTTAATCGAAATCCTTTCGGAAAGAAATGCTGAAAAGTGTGATAACCGACTTATAGCCCTACTTTTTAGCGAAAAAACTTCGAGCAAAGTGAAAGATGCGTGCGTCGAATATCTTCTTGATAAAGACGTTTTCGATTTAATTACAGAAGCCGCTTTGACAACTGCCGATATCAGCGGCGCCGCTTGTGAACTTTTGGCTAACCAAAATAAACGTTCGAACGTTATAACTGATGTTTTAAAAAGAGAGTTTTTAAAGCATTTAGATAAGGCGCCGGAATACTGTTCCTATCTCGTGCGGTACGGCGACGAAAGTTTTTTAGATTGTTTGTACGAAGCGTTAAACGACGTTACCGATTACGTTTGTTTTAAAGAAATAGGTCTTGCCATCGAGGCTCTTGGCGGCGTTTTCGATGCGAATAGAGATTTTTCCAAAGATAAAAACTATATTAAGATCAAAGAGGCAGCTAAAAATGAGCATAAAAATAATGGTTGAAGATTGCGATTGCGACCTTGAAGACAGTAAGTTTTTCGGTGACGTTCTTTTACCTGAAAAATGGCTTTTAAACGACGTGTTTTCGCCCGACGAATTATTCTTTTGTCAAATTAATTTGGAAGCTTTGTACGAGGCGGTAGGGAAAACCTTGCTACCCGAAGAAGGTATGCTTTACTTTTTTATAGATTATAAAAAGAAGCCGCAAGCTGTCGTTAGGTATTTCGACGGCGAAGTCGACGCCTATACGTCTTTTAACGAAGATTGGGAAGGCGATTTCGACGTTTACACCGATTGGAAAATGGGTTTTTTCCTTGAAGACGGCGATAACGCTTTGCTTTTTAAAGACGAAAATATATCTGACGGCGAAATGGGGCTTTTTAAGTATACGCCCGATACGACGTTTATGGATTTTATGGCAAATACCGAAACTGCCCTTTATTTTGTTATCGACGAAAAAGATCTTAAAAGTTGCGATTTTTCAAAAGTGCGGTTAAAGTTTGTAAAAATTGCTTAGTTTTATCTAAATTAATGTTTGTTTAAAATTGAAAAAGCCGAGTGGCACGATTAAAATATCGGATCATCTCGGCTTTTAAAATTTTTACGATAATCGACCTATGGGTGGCTTTTTCGCGTTTTTTGAAAAAAACGCTATTAATATGATTTAGTAATCTTTACTATTTTCAGTCGAGAACGAAAGACCGACAGATAGCGTATATAACGATTGAGGAATCATCGTGATTTAAAAATCGACATAAAAATATTATTTTTGTAGAGAAATTTCCGTAAAAGCTATTGACTTTATACTTCTGTGGTAGTATAATATAGAAAAAATAACTCTGTGGAAGTATATGAGGTTGCTCAAATGGATAAACTTATTTTGTATCACGGCTCGCCTGAAATAATAGAGAAACCCGTATTCGGTAAAGGAAAAGCGTATAACGATTACGGTAGCGGTTTTTATTGTACGGAGCATATTGAGCTTGCAAAAGAATGGGCTTGTACCGAAGGCGTAGACGGATACGCCAATCGATACGAATTCGATTTGAGTGGGCTAATAGTGCTTAATTTATCCGATGAAAAATATACGATATTAAATTGGTTGGCTCTTTTAATGATGAACAGAAAAGGCAGACTTTCTACGCCGATTGAAAAGCGCGGTAGAGAATACCTTGTAGAGAACTTTTTGCCAGAATACCAGAATTACGACGTTATAAGGGGCTATCGTGCGGACGATTCCTACTTTGCATATGCAAGGTCGTTCGTGGAAAATCGTATTTCTTTAAGACAATTAGGCTTAGCGATGCGACTCGGAAAACTCGGAGAGCAGGTTGTATTAAAATCGAAAAAAGCGTTCGATACGATTCAATTCTTGGATTATACTACGGCGGACAACAAGATATACTATTATAAGAGAAAAGCTCGTGACGATGAAGCAAGAGCGGCTTTTCAGCG
>CAYNYV010000005.1:0-46969 GCA_964401515.1 uncultured Christensenella sp. | reverse complement strand
AAAAATCCAAACATTCGAAAAAGGCGTTACACTTTGTTCCGTCGGAAAAACCGAGGTCGACGTTTATGTATAACAAATTTCCGCTTGTAGGGCTTTTAGCAAGCGTGCGAAGATTTTGCACGTTAAGTTTTAACTTAACGGTAAACTGCGACGTTGCCGTTACGCTGTCGGTATTTTTGTCGTAAAAGCCGAGCGGGTATAGTTCGACGCCGCTTAAATCGGTTGTGGCAACCGAAATGTAATCGGTCGAGTCAAGCGTCGCGTCACCGGGTTCGTAGCTGCAACCCGATAGCACGATAATCAGCGTTACCGCGCATATAACCGTCGCGATAATCCTTTGAACGTAAATTTTACGACTAATTTTAAAAACGCCGTTTTTCTTTGCCACGTTTTCCGATTTTGTTGAATTTCGGTTTTCGTTTTCGTTTGTAAGTTTTAAATTTTTCATACTGCACATTCCTTTTACCTATAAGGCGGATAGCGTTTGCGAAGCAAACGCTAAAGGGGTACCCCTTTAGGAAACGGCGTGTTTTGCCTTAAAAAATTCCGCATTTAACGGTAAATAAATCTTATTTCGCCGCTACGAACAAATTCAGACAAATTGCGCCATATAATTTATTAAATTATAACTTAGTATAGCACTTATTTATTTTACTATCAATAATTTAACGGCAAAATTCGTTAATTTATACGTGCGTACATAATTACACTTTGCGATAAAAAACACAAATCGTGTGCCTGCTGCTCTATTTGTTTTTTAAAAATTCTTAAAAAACCGTTTTCGTCTTTTTTGGGGGCACACTTTAAAAATATTTATCTTTTTAGCACGTATTTAGTGCAAAAGTCGCGCTATAGGTCGATTATCGCATTGTTTATTGATTAAAATCGTCTTTCGATTTTAATAATGCTATTCGGACAATTTTTAGGCACGCTTTTAGCGATATTTTACAAAAAAGTCCGTCTATAAGTCGATTATCGACCTATATCCAGACTTTTTACCATACTTTTAACTTGACAATTCGGTTTATTCTAAATATTGTTATTCAAAACCCTTATTTCGATTGCAAGAACGCCATACTTTTTTTCATTTTTTTCGTCATAATAATCGTACATCTCTTTTGCCGCACTATCTACCGTATAACCGTCAAACCCCGTTTTGGACAGTGATTCCGAAGAAAACATTTCTAAAAAAGTAGAATACTTACGTATATCGACAACTTCCGTGAAGGTACATTCATCGGTATTATTTTTTCGGCAAAAACGAATAGCGTCGCCGACGCGCAACTTTTGCCGTTTTTCATCGTTTAATCTGATTTCGACTGTTTTTACGCCGCTACAAATCTGCCTAAAGGGCTTATCGTTCAACGTCATTTCCGTCATATAACGAAGCGACGCGAATTTGCCCGAAGACTGCAAATTATTTGTGTCGCGTGCTCGTTCTAACTCTTCTGCAGTTTCTTTTATCATATTTATATAGTCTTCGAAATCTTTCGGGCCAGTAACGTAAGGTTCGTATTTTTCTGGAACGGTCGTATCGAAAATTACGTCAGAATTAAGGATTTTTCTTCTATCGACCTTGCTTTTGGGATATTTTAACGTTTGCACTTTTTCGGGGCGTTCTTGTTTACGATAATCGTCTATAAACCAAATTAGATATCCGTAACCGTCGTCGTTAGGGGTTTTCCACGCTTCCGCCATTAAAGCGCCCCACCCTCGCATAGAAAAGCGGTATGCCTTACCGTTATTCAAAACGGGCGTACACCCTTTCGCGTATTGGTGAGAATCTCCGCCGAAAGCATAGGCGTTTTTTCTTATATCTTCGATTACGGCAAGCCGAGCCGCGCGACCGTCGTTGTAATCCTTGCTTTCGAAACTTTCGTAGTTTCGGTTCGCAAACGACGTCCAACCTATAACTTCGTATTTTATTTTATTGTTTTCTTTGCTTTCCATAAATCACCGTTAAATGCGTTATTTAAATTATAATCTTTGTAGCGAATTATTTCAACTCTTTTATGTCCTCGTGTCGAAAATAGCCTTTTTCAATTTTGTAAATTCTTCGTCGGTTGCCAAAAGGAGTTCGTTATACAACTTTTCAAGCACTTTGATTTCCGATGGCTTTTCTCTGTTCTTTAAAGCGATATCGAAGCGATTTTCAACTTCTTTTATCGCATCACGTCGAGTCATAAGTATATTTGTACCTATGATTTTTTCAAGCAAATCGAAACACTCTTGTTCCGACTCTTCATCGTCTTTCCACAAATCGCGAAAAGACATTTCATTATTATCATCGTCGTTATCCACATCATCGTCGTCACCGTCGGAAACGTCATAATCGTTATCGCCATCGTTTTCATTGTCTTCGATATCGTCGTCAACGTGCGAATCGGACAAATCTAAATCAAAACCATCGTCGTCATCGAATAATTCGTCCTCATTGTCTGCTTCCTTACACTCTTTCACTCGTTGCATGAATTCTCGATGATATCGTTCGATAAACGACCTATGCGCACTTATCCAAGGTCTTTTTTTTGTTGCGTCTTCGATAAGCGCGGAAACATCGACTTCGTCGTCTTTATCGACTTCGTCGTCATCGTCGTCATCGTCTTCTTCCATATGAGATTTCATTCGCCGAATTAGTTCTTGACGGAGTATTTCGACACGTTCTCTATCGCTAAAAACCTCATGAATCTTCGCCCTCGCTTTTTCTATGTCGTTTTTGTCTTCGTCGTCTTCTTCGTCATCGTTGTCTTCTTCGTCTTCTTCGTCATCGTCGTCTTCGTCATATAAGATTTCGTCCTCGTCTTCGTCTTCATCGTCGCCGAACATCTCGCAATAATTGTCTTCGGTTATACGAACCTTATATTGAAAACCGTCTTTAGTTATCACTTGCCTTTCGACAAGCCAAGCTATCATTTGAGTGGCACGGGTATATCCCATGTGGTACCTTTTCTGCAAAAGAGAGACGGAAACAGTTTGTCTTTCAGCGCAAAACTTTACAACGCTTTTATAGATAGGATGCATACTTTCTATTATCGTTTTAAGCATTTGAAGTTCATAAGAGTTGAATTCGGCATGCATAGACGCCACGTAATCGGCAAAACTCATTTTTTCACCCTTCGAGAAAGGTGCTACCGTTTCGCAATACACAAAGTTTAGATCGTTCTCAAGCCGTATAACGGACATTTTTTCAAGCGCGGCAAAAAGTTCTCTTGCTTCCTTATATCCCAAAGAAAATTCCGTTTGTACGTCGGGTATCGTTACTTTACCTTTTTCCTTTATATATTGTTCAAGTTCTGTCTTATCCATTAATTATCGCCTCCGTTTGATCAAAAATTAAATCTTGATCCGTTACTCGCTTTCTTGTACATATATCTTTTATCCAACGGATTGACGGCGCCTACGTAATCTTTGTCGGACGTAAGAGTAAAATTATTAAACTCTTCGCACATAAAATAGCGTTCCATCTTTGAAAACAGCACGTAACCGCAATTGGCCTCCGTAACTATACATTCGCCCGGCTGAAGATTGGCAAGCATACTTCTAGGGACAAGCGGAATCGTTTCGGTTTCGTAATGTTCTATCTCGGCACTGTTACCGTTGAGCGCGCTTCTCGGCGAAACTCTCGTCGTAAATCCGCATTCTTTACTGAATAACTCGAGCGTTGAGGGATTATTACTGCCGAGAAATACGTGTACGGTTAAGTTATCTCTGATTATTTCGGCGGTCTCTTTACCGTAAACTCTATCGAGTTGCGCATAACTCTGCAATACTAAATTAAACCAAATATTTCTGCCCCCGCAAGCAGAAATCATTGTTTCGAAGTCCACTATATGAGGGAAATTACCGAATTCGTCTAAAATGAAATAGAAAGGTCTGTCAAGTTTTCCGTTAATCTTATTGTTGGCGTAATTTACGATATAAGTGTATACGTTTTGTACAAACGAACTTATGACTTGGTAATACACCTTCGTATCGTCGGGATAAGTTATGAAAACAACGGTCGGTTTGCCGTCTACGAGCCTTTCCAATTTAAAACTCGAACAACCCGTAATAAGCCGAATGGTACTGTTCTTGAATGCCTGAACTTTTGCGTTAAAGCAAGAAACTATACACTGTCTTGTGTTGGACGCGTTTTCGATGACGCCTTTAGCGTAGCTATATGCTTTTGACTCGCTTCCCCTTTTTGAAAAATATCCGTCGTCATCGTAATGTTCCGATTCACTAAGAGTCTCCATAATGCTGAACATCGTATTAAAGGAAAAAGTATCCTCGGTTATAGCAGGGTTTTTAGAGGAAGGAGAACTATCTTCGAGCATTGCCCACAGGTTTCCTTTTCCCCATTGGCGCGACGCTTCGTTCCAATATTGGTCGTTTGCGTTATCGCGCGGAATAAGCGTATACATCATTTTATCTATTTCATCGTCCACGTCGGAAAGGATAAGCTTGCGAAGCTCTTCAATGGCGTCATCCAACATGGTTTGGCTATCGTAGATAACGCCCTGAAATTTATTTCTCATTCCCCTTTCCGTTTGAACAAGTTCCACTTCGTTTTCGATATTTTGCGCTCTTTGATATTTTCTGAATATCGGCGTTAAAGGATTCCACAATTCGCTATGAGAGAAATCTCTCAAATTGAGCAAAAGAACGGAATACCCCTGCTCTTTAAGAAACGACGTCAAAAGACGGTAAAGTTCCCCCTTCGGATCGGATACAATCATATTGCGTTTTAAAGTTTGCGTTGCGAAGGAAATAATCGACGGTATTACGCAAGAAGTCGTTTTACCGAGTCTTGTGGCTGCAATAGTCAAAACGTGGTTATCGCGTGAGGAATAAGTCTGCACGAGTTTACCGTCTACGTACCTATTGGCTTTCAAAACCCCGTTAACGGAAGTCTTGTGTAAGTCTTCGAACGCCACACTGTTCGGAAAATCCGCAGGCATGTCCTTGTAGTGTATAAGTTTACTGTTTTCGTATCCTTGTAAAATACTATTGCTTGCTTTCATTGATAATTCCTCCGAATCCGTAATTGTTTCCGTTTGTCTTTTTATCCAGATAAGGTTCGACCATATCCATACTTAACTCAAGCGATTTGCCTTTGCTTCGGTTTGTTCTGATTGCCTTATCGAGTATCTTCTCCGCGTTTTCGGCAGTTAGGGTACACAACTTTTCCTTTACTTCGTTTGAAACCGTTATATCCCCGATTGCATACGTTTTTTCTTTTTTCTCAAGCAAGTCATCGATAACGCTTGCTTTTTCTTCCGCGCGAACGGGCGCAAGTTCTATAATTTCCGCAACGTTTTTAAGTTTTTTGGCGTTTTCTTTATCGCAAACACATATAGGAAGCACGGACGATAAATCTAACGTAACGGCAGGGTGATTTAAACGGAATTTGCGACGTTTATCGCTCCTTAGCACCGACTTTGTAAGTTCGATTGCCGTATCGCTTACGTCGCCTTTGAAAACAAGAAGATAAACGTTGTTTTTACGTTCGTTCAAACCCCTTAGAAAGACGTTATTCTTACTCGGTTCGAAATCGTACTCTCTAAGTTCGCCGACTTCGATTCTCTCGATATTACTTGTTTTTAACGCTCCGCAAACAGCGGACGCGTACGTTTCGAGCACGTATTCCGAACTTGAACATAGGCATATCGGGCGAAACTCGTCTTTCGTTCTGATATCCGAGCCGTATAAGGCTTGGATTAGGCTTTTACGCTCGTTTTCCCTGTCGATCTTTAAATTATCAATAGCCGCTTCATCGACTTCTATTTCGGCAAATTTAAGGCGCAAAGGCAAGTCGCACGCTTCGGAAAGTATTTCTTTGCATTCCGAAAAAACGATTTTTTCCTTGTCTTTCATTCCGATTATTCGGCTATAAACTAACCTTGAGCACAAAGAATCGTAATTATCTTGTTTTAGTTTGTTTGCGTTAATCGCTTGCTTTACGAGCAAAACTTCTTCACTTTGTTCGCCTTCGGCGCTTACGTCGTACTCGTCTTCTACAAGTGACGACAAAAATGCGTAAGGCGTGTTTTCGACGGAAGCGTTAAGCATCTTCAAAAGTTCCGTTTTGTCCGCGCCCGAATATTTAAGCATTGCGAGCGTTGCGGGGATATCTCCCCACTGCGTTGCTTTTTTCAAGTTTTTTATGCCGCCGCCCAAATCCTTTGCGACAGTAATTCCTTCGCATTGAAGAATACCGAGAACCCTTAAAGCAATAACGTTTCCGACCTGAGCGCCGCCCATCAATGTTTTAACAACCAAAGTTTCGGTGGATTCTTCGCTCGCCTTCATGCCGTATCTCGTCGCGGTTACAACGGCGTCGCCTTTTATCGCTATAAGCATGTCTTCGGTTTCCGAATACAATTGAGCGTTCCCGACAAGCTCGTTATATTGTTTAATGCGTCTGTAACGTTTGTAATCGCTTTCCGAAGCGATTTCTCTTACGGATTCGTTTTCGGTTAAGTCAAATAAATCGCTAATTTCCTTTTCGGGCAAGCAAAAGATTTCGCCTAAACGTAAAAATAAAGTTTTTCGGTCGTAAAACGAGCCGAGCATTGCATCGTGCAAAAAATATTCGTATAAAAACGTTTCTGTTAAAATGTTGAACATTAATTTTTCTCCTTCGCTTTGTTTCTGCAAGGTATTACGGTGTCTATAAGTCCGTAAGCAAGCGCTTCTTCGGCGGTCATTATGTTGTCGCGATCCGTATCGTGTGCTATTGTTTCAATAGGTTTGCCCGTATTCTCCGACAATATTTTATTTAATCTGTCGCGCGTGCGTTTAATATGCTCTGCCGCGATAATAATATCGCTTGCTTGTCCGGTTGCTCCGCCTAACGGTTGATGAATAAGAATTTCACAGTTTTCAGTGGCTCGACGGTAACCTCTTGAGCCGGCAGAAAGTAAAAACGCGCCCATGGAAGCAGCCATACCTATACCGACGGTTACGATTTTTGCCTTTATGTAGTTCATCGTGTCGTAGATAGCAAGCCCTGCCGAAACGCTGCCGCCCGGGCTGTTTATCTGTACGGTAATTTCTTCCGCTCCGTTATCTTCAAGGTACTGAAGCTCTGCGATAACGACTTCCGCCATATTGTCGTCTATGGGACCAAAAATATTTACAGTGTTTCGTTTCAGCGAATATTGTGCCGAAAACTCTTCTTTAGCTTTCATGTGTATACCTCCGTTAAATTTTAATTATACTTGTTAAGGGGTTATTTAAATAAACGACGTCTAATCTGAAAAAACTTCCTTCAAACCAAACGCTCCCCTGTTCGCCGATAGCAAAATAGGTAATTTGCATTACAATTAAGGCTAAAACTATCAATATAGCAACGTTCAATACCGCGCCCAAAGTTTTATTGATAACCTTAATAATCGCGTTATCCGTTTCCATTACTTTTACAATTAAAAGCACTATTAACTTTCTTAAGATTTGCACAAGCACGAATAACGCTACCGCAACCGCAATTATTTCAATCCTAACGGTTAAAAGAAATTTGCAAAACGCGTTGTCCTCGGAACCGAGATAGTCGACAAATCGCAAAGTAAGTTTTTGAACGAATCCGAAATTCAAAACTATTCCTAATAGAAAATAGCAGACGATAACGGAAATGAGTATTCCGACTATCCCTTTCGTAAAAAACTTTAATCCTTTACCGAAGCCGACTATCGTCCCTATCGTGCCGAAAAGTAAAACTAATCCGATTGCTATGTAATCTACAAGTATCATGTAAAATCCTCCTTTGTTTTACGCGTTCATTGTATCAAAAAAAAGCAAAAAAAATGTAGCTTGAAAAACGACGTTTTCAAAACTACATTTTAGTTGACGTTATCTATTGTCTTTCTAATTTTTCGTCTCGCGATTTTTCACCGAGAAGCGGATGGTTGTACTCGTATAAACAATAATTAACTTCGTCTATATCGTAAACTCTCTCTGTAATGAAAAATCTGATTACTTTGTCTACAAAGTCCGTTGTGCCCAAATAATATCCCGCGACGTTATATAAGCTTTGGGCTTCTTCCAAATTTAATTTAAGACCGATCGTTAACGCCGCAACGGTTTCTTTCGACGGTTGATGCGGAGAAATATAATTTGTTATTTTCGAGAAGGTCGATCTTGATATTCCCGCCGCCTTATAAACGGATGAATATTTTATTATTCCTTTACTGTTAATTAAAGCTATTAAATAATCTCGGAATAACGGCTCGTTGTTCAAATTTTTATCGAATCTTTCAAACTTGTCTTTCAAGTAATCGCCGTAATCGCCAAATGCTTGTTGAACAGTTTCAATACCCGAAACGGTTTGCTTAAACGTATCGAGCAAAGTTTGCGAAATTTTCGGAACATAAACCGATAAAACTAAATCGGGCGCGGTATTTTTCAAAGAAAACTCACCGATTACTTCTAACACGTTGTTCACGATATATGAAACGTCGCTTGTCAGCGCGGATAAATCTATCGCGGCGTTTTTGACTTTATTATCGACGCAATATTTTAAAGCGCTGAAAACGGAACAACGAAACGTTTCTTCCTCGTTATTATCGTTATCGTCGTTATCATTGCCCGTCATCGCCCCTATTTGTGCTAAAGTATGCTTGTCGTCATTAGAAAATTTAATTTTACCGACGTTTAACTCATCCGACAACTTGAAACAAGTTTCTTGTTCATCGTAATTTTTATTTGATAATATGATTTTCATAACAATTCAACCTTTGTTAAAATTTTATTTTGTTTTAGGAGAGATTAAAAACCCCCCACATAAAATATAAATATCGCTTTTTACACCGACCGATTTCGCACTTTTTTGACAAAATATTTAGTTTTGAATATCAAAGCCGTTCCTTAACCCGTCAACTAGTGCAAAAAGATCATCATAGGAAAGAATTCCTTTACCAAGCAAAATTTTAAAATATTGTCCGTTAAACGCAATAAACTCTTCATAAGATATATACTCGGACCAATCGTTAAGCCAATCTTCATAGGTAAACAGACCATACAATTCTATATCGGCTTGCATTTTCTTTTCGTCGTACGCCATATTTTCACCGACTTCGAAGTATGTAAGATAGCCCGGATAATCTTCCGCCGTCAAAGTCAACAAACCTTCTGCAAAAGCGTTGTCGTTACAAGCAGTCCTTAACGAATAACTTCCTATTTTTTCGGACGTAACATATGCGTTAACGAGCTTTATTCTACTATAACCGTCAACATCGTAGATTACAAACGTGTGTTCGATATAATCGGTATAGTTTTCTGCCGTAAGATAAACGTATTGATTTAGGTCGTAGTCAAATAAACCGTGCGTCCCGATAATCCGTAACGCAGTGCCATCTGAAAAAGCAAGATTAAGAACATCGCAGACATTTGCTCCGTGATACCAATACAAAGCAACCGGCATAGCCTCAAGTTGTCCCGTAACAAAGTTCCAAGACATCACAATATCACCGACTTTCACGTTCTCGATATTTTTATAACTACCATCCGCCATTAAAATTCTAGTTCCCGTGGCAAAACAATTGGTAGAGAAATCCAAGGTAATGCTTTTGTTTTCTTTTGTATAATAATCTGTAACAGTGACTTTGATTTTTCCATTGACATTATTACTATTCTTCGTCACGGTTAATTTGTTTTGTTTTACACTTGTATATGAAGAACCGGTGTTTGTATCAAACGACGCACTCACTCCCGAGCCCTCTATAATTGAATAAGCATAACAATAAGCACCGGATCCCCCCGAAATGTTTATATAAATAGATTTAGACGAATCTATACCCGAAAAATTATCATCGTTGGCTTTTGAAGTGGTAATGTCGTTTAGATGAATAACGCTCCACCCTGCATAAAGAGTGGAATTATCCGTTTTATTCCACATTTTGCAACCATTCATATCAGAGTCATAGTATTTATTCTCGTCCGATTGTTCATCTTTTTCATCATAATAACCGGTAAAGGTATAGCCCGGTCTAGTCGGAGCCTCTACTTTATTCAGATAATGGCCAAAAGCTGTTGTTACTTCATTAGTCTCGCCGTTGCCTCCGTTAAAATCCAAACTGACTTTGTACTCTAATCCAAACAACGCATATAAAACCCCGTCGGCGGCTATATCCCATTTTCTCACGCCTTTAAAACACGAATTATAATATGCATATGTCATTTTTTCATCGTAATATCCCAAAAAATCGCTTTCGGGTTTTAAATTAAAACTTTTGTATTTATCGTCAATTATAGGCATATCTTCGCCAAATACAACGTCTAAAGTAACAACATCACTTACCACTCCGGTCTTATCTTGATATTTTAACGTAACTTGATATGTTATGCCTACCCACTTAAAATACATAGTATCCATAGATAGCGGATAATGCACTGTATTACCATCTACCATTGTTTCGCTATTTTCTTTATCCGCATACCAACCTTTCCCGTTCGAATATCCTGTAGGAGGCGTCATATCATTAGCCGTCGGAAGGTTCTTTGTTGTGGCGTCAAATATCTTTTTCCCGTAAATAAGCACTAATTGGGTTGGATAGTCTGCCGGAATGTTTGCAGTATTGCTATAACCATAATCTAAATTTACCGTGTTTTCCCATTTTGCATAGAGGTTTATGACATATTTTCCGTCAACCAAAGTTTTATTAGCATTTACAAAAGCAATAAATTCTTCAGAATCCGTTTTTTGGTCTTTTACCGCGTCTCCCGAAAGCTCTATATTATCGTACCAACCGACAAAACGCCATGATCCTTGCGCAGAAGGGCTGTTTAAGCACAACGTTTCACCATAACGCACGGTATAGTATTTTTCATCTTCCGAATAAACGTTTTGGATGTTTCCTACGTCGGCATTATACTGAATGGTAACGTTCCAAATCGCATAACACGTCGTCGGTTTATTTAAATTATAACAAAACGTTTCGATAAATTCCTCTGAAACTTCGCCGATATCTTCAACGTTCCACTTTTGTTCGAAAGTCCAACCGTCTTTTTTTAAAGAAGGAAAATCATTCTTATCAAAACAGGCACCGTAAACAACCGTTTTCGTTTCTTCAATCTTCGTCAGTTTGTCGCTAAACACTATATTAATTACGGTCTTATTATAATAAGTCTGCTTAGCTTTACCGATATAACAACCGTCTTTTATGCAAGAATTTATCGAAACCCCTTCACCAAACTTTCCTGTAAACCATTCGGCAGCGGATAACCCGTCTTCATATTTATAATCAACGATAGGAAGTTCTCCTACCCTTCCGTTATACGCTACGGAAATACTAACGCTTTGCGTACCCGTTTTTGCATCTGTTTGCGTATACGATTGGTTTCCTAATTGCGCGTCAGTTATTTTTAGCTTGCCCAAAGATTCTGTAGCATCTTTTGCACGCGGCACTTCAAATTTAACAGTACTTGTCCACTTTGCGTATAAAGTGCCAAAGGGGGAAACGAATATTCCGGCTAACAAGCCGTTACTGAAAGCAGTTGCAGAACTGTCGTCGTCAATATCCGGTACCCATCCTTGAAACGACCAACCTTTAAAATCATCAAATCCTTCTTTTAACGTTCGTAATAATATACCGTCGCCGATTGACTCTCCGAAATACAATTGTGCCTCAATTTCGCGTGAATTTCTATCGTCTAATTCATCGACAAGAACGAGCGATTTATTTAAACGATAACGTCCGTATAGTTTTATCTCGCTTTTACTATAAAAAACAGTGTCTTCATTGACGGCGACTAATTCGCCCGTTTCTTGAGAATACCATTCGATATCGTAGTCTTCGGAAGGACGATAGTCGGGTATAGCGACAGTATTGTTTTGTATCTCGTTAATTTGAGAAATCGAATAACCTTGATAGATATTAATTTTTGTCGATTCGGTGCTTTCGCGATTTTTGAAAAAACTAATCGAAAGCGGCTGAACGTCAGTGACTGTAAGTAGAATACTGTTAGGTTCTACGTCAGAATTATCTAAAGAACTTACCGTTATAACAACGCTTACTTCGTTGAACGATTCATCGCTACGCTTAGATGCTATTGTATATTTTCCGGTATATTTTCCTGCCTTTTTCTCAAAAGTTACAAGATCCTGCCTATCGCTTGTATAGGAAAAATTTCCGTGTTCAACGCTTCCGTCACCGCTATATCGTAAAACGGCGTCTATGTAGCCGCTACCGCCTAAATATATTCTTTCAATAGACGTAGATAGTTCTATCGATGCAAGCCCTTTGTCTTGTTTATGGGTTTCGGAATAAACAAAATGAACCATAACGCCGACAACAGCCAACAATACCAAGAGTGAGATGATAAAAATAAACCATTTTAATTTTTTCATATGTTCTCCTTACGTACTTCTCTGTATTCCGACACCTTATTTGCTTAAAAGCGGAAAACCTGTTTGTTTATCAACTAACGAAGCAGACCAAGCATTACTGTCGCTTCCGTTATAACGCATGAAGTTAACAAGCATACTGTCATCGGGCTTATCGCCTTTTACCTCTGCCGTCGCTATTACGCGCATAGCATCCGTTGTGAAATCCCAAAAAGAGCTATCGCCAAAAAGATAAACGCTATCTATGTCGGATTGTTTCACGTCTTTACCGACTTTACCAAACACATAGCCGACGTTTTGGTTATAGTATAGTTTGTTAAAAATATCAAAATCACTAAAGAGCACCCTGATTAACGTATTTTTAACGACAGCGTAATTCACCGTTGATACCGTACCGAAGGTACAGTTCCAATTGACCTCCGATTGAGACGACTCAACCTTATCGACATTAATGCACACGCTATTGATTTTACCGAAATTATTATTTATTAGCGCAGCAGCGTTTTGACACTTATTACCCAAAAATATCTTTCGGATAGAAATAGAACAATCTTGTATTACGCCGTAATTATTTTTTGCCAATAAGGCAATATCCGCGGCATTGTCATCTTCGCCTAAAACAGTTGTTAATTCGATTCCCAATCGCTCAACTTTCGCGCCTTTTTGAATTTTATCAAATATCGGCGACGTCATCGGTAAACTATCTTCACTTACGATAGTAATCGTGTATCCGTTTCCGTTTAAATTCCCGTAAAAGCATTTTTCAATCGGTAAATCTAAAACGTCAACTTCAAAAGAGTTCGTTAAAACATAATTGTAGCTTTTTTTTGTTTCGGCGCTATGCTCGATCGCGTTTATAAAATCTTGCGAAGAATCTATCTCATAAGCCTGCTCTGTGTACCTATAGGCGCAAACGGCTAATCCGATAAAAATTATAAAAACGATTAGGAATAATGCCAACCATAACTTAAAACGTGGTTCTGTTTTCTTACTGTCTTTCGTCACCATAACTCTCCTTTAAAGCACAAATATAAACAGTATTGCCAAAATCACTTTCAAAAACGTTGCGCAGACGCACAACCCAAAAAGCAATTTCAGCATTTTAGTGCTTTCGCTTTCAAAGTTGTTCTTATTACAAGAGTTTTCTTTATATTCACGATATGTTTTCAATTCGAAAATAAACCATATAATAATACCCGCTAAAAAAGCCGATAGCGTTATAATACATTCCACCCAAAACTTCCATCCGAAAATATACAGTTTGTTTAAAAGCAGCATATCCGTCGTTAACAACATAACCATTGCTGAAGCAAACAATGACACCACTAAAACTGAAAATATTATTAATTTTCCATAATAATTGGCTGTTTTTTTAGTCCCGGACTTGCCGTAATCGCGCTCATGAAGTCGTGCACTATTATATACAACGACATCATTTTTCTTTTTGGATAAAATATCTTTTCGCTCGTTTTTGTCTGCACACTTTTTTGCAAGTTCATTTATGCGTTTTGTTGCAATTCTCTTATCTTTCCTTTTTGTTTTTTCAATTCCCTCAATTTTAATAGACTGCGATAGGACTTGAACCACTTCTTGTTGGCACTTTTCATTATTTTTTTCTTCGGCTTTCTGTTCTATTGCATTTTTAACCTCATCGGTCAACTCGATACCGTTGTCTTCAGCCGTCTTTTTTGCAGACAATAAATTATCTACCTTATCTACCGACTTTTCTTGTCGTTTACATAAGTTTGAAAGATAATCATTACAAGTCTTACTCACTGTTTCTTCGGACAACACTTTATCAGTCTTCAATTCGCAACAGTATTTGATAAATGTAATCGGATCCTCGCTTTGACGTTTGAGTTCTATTTCTTCTTTAATTTGCTCCGTTATTGCGTTTTTAACATCATCGGTCAACTCGATACCATTGCTTTCAGCCGTCTTTTTTGCAGACAACAAATTATCTACCGACTTTACTTGTTGATTAGGTAAGTTTAAAAAATATTTATTGCAAATATCATTTACGGTTTTTTCGGGCAACAACTTTGCTGTCTTAAATTGGCAACAATATTCGACGAATTCGTCTGATGTCGTTTTGTTAGCATCGCATAAGTTTGAAAGATACTCTTCGCAAATACTGCTTACGGTTTTTTCGGACAACAACTTTGCTGTCTTAAATTGGCAACAATAATCGACAAATTTGTCCGTTGTCGTTTCGTTATTACGGCATAAGTCTAAAAGGTACTCTTTACAAATTTCATTTATATCACCGGCGGTCAATATATCATTGGTCTTCAATTGCCGACAGTATTCGATAAATGTAATCGGATCCTCGCTTTGACGTTTGCGTTTTATTACTTTTTTAACTTGACATTTTATCGTTTGTATAACATCATATTCCAACTCGATACCATTGCTTTCAGCCGTCTTTTTTGCCGACAACAAATTATCTACCGATTTTACTTGTTGATTAGATAAGTTTAAAAAATATTTATTGCAAATATCATTTACGGTTTTTTCGGACAACAACTTTGCTGTCTTAAATTGGCAGCAATAATCGACGAATTCGTCTGATGTCGTTTTGTTCGCATCGCATAAGTTTGAAAGATACTCTTCGCAAATACTGCTTACGGTTTTTTCGGACAACAACTTTCCTGTCTTAAATTGGCAACAATATTCGACGAATTTGTCCGTTGTCGTTTCGATATTACGGCATAAGTCTAAAAGATACTCTTTACAAACTTGATTTATATAATCGTAGTCCAACAGCACCTTATTATATTTCAATTGACGACAGTATTCGATAAATTTATCGGGTGGCGCGACTTGACGTTTGCGCTTTATTTCTTCTTTAATTTGCTCCGTTATTGCGTTTTTAACATCATCGGTCAACTCGATACCATTGCTTTCAGCCGTCTTTTTTGCCGACAACAAATCATTTACCGACTCTTCCGTCACCGATTTTACCATATGAATACGTGAGTACAGATGTTTATTACAAATATTACTAACCGTTTCCTCGGGTAACACGTTCTTCAGCCGACAGCAAAAGTTGACAAATTGACTAGGCGTCTCGTTGCTTTTGCGCATAAGAATATAGTCTTCGATGCTTTTTGCCGGCTTTGAATCACTTAGATATTTTAAAAAGTCATCGTCGCTTAAAGTTTTCCAATAATCGATGAACGCTTGGCGCAAATTAGCGTTATCTTTAAATCGTTTATCGAAATCCGAAAACAAAAAACTACCGATCGTCTCATCGCTTATATAAGATTTGTTACTTTTTGTTCCACTCCAAAACGCGTAAAGATTTTTTATATACTCGCAGTTACCTTTTTGCGAATTATCACGATTATTTAACAGCGGGAATCGTATTTTATCACTGTTTTGTTTAAAAAGAGAGTCCGTTTCTTCAACGTTGACGGTATAATTTGCCACACAGTGTTTCAAATAAAAATCTTTGTATTTTTTTGAAAATTTATCACTGTTACATATCTTTACAAAACCGGTATAGTTTATAAAAATGTAGCTTGCAAGTTCGCTTAATCGATAAGCATTTACATTAACACGACCTTCAGGAACACTTTGTACGTCATCTGTAAAGTTTTTTAAATCCTCAACGGTTAAACTATTAGACCTACATTTTTCTACAAGCTTACCACCCCTATACTCAAGAACTTTTTCATTAACTTTAGCATTTAAAACGTCTAATGTATCTACGTCACTGTATTCAGCGCAAGGATCTATTTCACCGTTTAGCATACTAATATAGTAAGCGTAGGGATTAACTAAATTACTTTCAGTTCCATCGGCATCATTTGATAATGCTTTTTCAACGTCAATGAATTCTCCGTCAACGTTGTTAAAAGCACCTTTCGTAAAGTTTCCGCAACATATATCAAACGGCGATATTGTTGCGGACGCAGCGGTATTAAAAGTGAATTTATTTGATAGTTTACGGGGAAGACATCTTAACGAGTAGTATAATAGTCTTTGTGCGTCTTCGATATTTTTTTCATTGTACGATAGCACGATATGCGCCTTTTTGCTTTTTTTTAAAGCAATCAACAACTTATCTACAATTTTAGCAAGCAACGACATACCAAACTTCGGCTTAACCCAAGCGTCAACGTCGTCACCGTGACGGACCCACTTAGAAAAATCCTGAAGATTTGTAAAAACAGTGTATTTTCTGTTCGGATTTCTCTCTAAGTTTGTAAACCATGGTGGCGCTACAAGTTGATTTATAATACGCCCGTCAAAGAAATTGCCGACGTCCTTATCACTCAATCTCGCAAACAGTCTTGGATAGCTTGCATCCATTTTTGTCGTGCAAAAAAATAAATGAGTTCCTTTTGAACTTTGCGGACTTCTTGCATATGCAACGGCGTTACTTTTTTTAGCAAGAGAATCAGTCACGTCGGCATCTCCTATTGTTCCATAAAACTCTTGAAGCACGCCGTCTTTCACTATACGCCATCGTGCGTCATTTTCTATTGCAATTTTAATATATGTGTCCATTGCTACCTCTCATTCAATAATACCCCTCTCAAACATTATCCACAATAAAACGTTTTCTATATTAAGCGGAGTCGTTTCATAAAGAGTATATTTCGTATCATTATTGCCTCTGACAATAGAATCTCCTCTTCCGAGCGCTGATACTGCAAAAAATTTACAACGATCTTTAAATTTCTTTTTTAATCTATTTATTATATCTTTAAGACTCTCAGACGCCGTACTCTTGCTCATCTGCTCTTGGATTTCTTTTGAACATTTGTCTATATATGCCTGTCTTTTTGAACCGTTAAATTTATTATCACGAGCAACGGGAGACGATCGTTTAAGCCACGTCCACTCGTATTGTGTATTCAAAAACAATTGATCTGCTTTACAAAATACAACTGCCACGATAGCATCCGAACGAATCCTATTTTCAATCGCGGTCATCATAGTTGTAAGAGAATCGGTCTGTCCGGAATCGGCACTTAATAACAATATTATGCTATCGGAATTAGACAGCATCGTATAATCTTCATTAAATTTGTCAAGAGTTGGTGAGCTTTGAGAAGCTTTGGCAAATAGCCCTCCGGGTAAATCGAAAAACGAAAAAAATGATTTCTCATTACCGCTACTTTCCGTAAACTCGATAGTAAAAGGAGTGTGTGTCAAAACCGGCTCGGATTCATCATTTTGTGTTGATGATAAAAACCGACTATATTTAGAGGACTTATAATCTTCCAGCAAACGAACCCCGTTTATTCCATGTTTCCATGGGTCGGAGTTTGTTTCCGTTGAAGCCATGGCCACAGTTTTTACATGACTAAGGCCAACGTCTTGAAAATATGGTTTCATAGCATTCTTTAAATAGGAACATAATATGTTCCCTTTATAATCACCATCACTATGCACGCTTAACATTCGAGATAAAAAAGTCGATTTTCCCGATTGCGATATACCGACCATAGTAACAACGGCACCGTTTTTATAATTAGCGTTATATACAAGTCTAGATTTAGAATTTTTTTCCAGGACGGGCCTGCCTAACTTGGTTTTTGAATAACGTTCTATATATCTAATAAACTCATCACACTGTGTGTCAATGTCATTTAAAAACGCACCATATACTTTCTCATCATAATCTACACCATTTCTACCAAGACCTTTGCTCCTTGTTATGTTTGTTTTTGTCTCGTCTAAAAGATAAATATCACCGATAAAATTATGTGTGCAAGTAGCATATTTTGTGGTTTTATTTGTGGCTTTGTTTTCGATTTCTACAATATGACCATCACAACAATTTGCACCCTTGCCTATTTTTCTTCCGCAATACGGACATGGCATTTTTTGCGTTTTATGAGATTTACCCCGTTTAATATTATACACCACAGACTTAGGGTAAAAAATCACGGAAATATAAAAAGGCTTGACTTCTTTTGGCGAAACCGAAACTAATTTCAAAGAACCTTTCAAATGATATTTCGGATCAACTTCATCTAATATGTCTCCGTTCAAAATGAACGCGCAATGATTGTCAACGCCATGATTATTCTGACTTGGCGTAGCTATCCCGTTATCAAATTCTTTTGTATTATCCGAATATACTTGACACGTCGCGTATTCAGTGATAAATGAAATATCGAGTTTTCCGCTAAAATCTGTTTTGTCTTTATAAAATTCTATTTTCGAATATTGAGAAAGCGGAAAATCGGAATCTTCTTTAGGCTGTGGTTGATCGTTTTTTAACAAGTACTTTCTATCATTGTTGTCATCTACTGATAACAAGTACTTTCTATAATCGTCATCTACAGTCGCGCGCAAGTTCCAATCGCGAACGACGAGCTTCATTCTCCATTTAATATTTCCGTTAACGTCGTAGTATCGTTCGGGAAACACTAAAAAATGATTCTTGGCGTTTTTACCGTTTTCGTCAACTATTGCGTATTTGAATTCAAAGTCACTCGGTACGGCTTCGATATTTTCTTTCGAACCTTCTACCATATAGGGATACTTTTTATTTCTCTTCCACTTATCGCCTACTAAGAAACCATCGCAATATTTTACTTCTGGATGATTAACGTCCCCGAACGGATAATAAAGATCAGTGTAATCCGCTCTTGTAACCTCGCGATCAGTTTCCTTCCATAACGTATCTATGCTTTGTTCACTTTGTAAATAGTGTTTATTATTATCGTTTAGACATAAAGACTCTATCTCTTTATCATTACGTAATATTCTAAAAATTTCAGAAATAACACTCTTAAAGATAAGTTTAATTTTCTCCTTATCGTTAGCGGATTGAATAGGTGTGGCGATTACACTTTGATTTAAATTGTCAAAAAAACTATTATTACCCGTATGATTAATCGGCTCACCGTAAGAAAATACTATAATTTTCCTTGTAGTGGGGAATTTATCTTTATTATCACCACAATCGAATCCGCTAATAAACTCATCAAACTTCGATTGTGAGCCATTCGTTGTACAATTTGAAGTATTACCCCTATCCGTCAAAAAACTCCTAAAAGTATAATTTTCATATTTAAAACAAGGAGAAATTTTTCCATTAAAACAAGTAAAATCAACTTTTCCGTTTTTTCGTACTTTTACCGAATCATACGCCAAAGACACAAATATCGACGACAGAGCCAAACCTGTTGCGATTTTTGACGATACAAACCAATTTTTGTCATTTAATTCTTTATCTTCCCACCAAAAAACGCCTATATTGCATTTTTTTAATGCGTTGTTTATGTATTTTGCCGCTTGATATTCGATTGTATTTTTTCCTTTTATCGACGTAATGGCAGATAAAAAGACACAAAATTTTTGTTTGCCATTGTCATCAATGACATTTTGAATTATGTTTTTTACGTTGTCATCAATGTCAGCTTGTTTATTAATTTTACAACTATTCTCTAAGCTTGTAGCCATTAATGAATACATTTCGCCGCCGGTTTTCGATATATATTGTTTAACTACCTGCTGAAATTGCGCCTCACACTTCTTCTCTGCTAAAACATTCTTTGCACCGTCATTCAATTTTTCTAATTGTATCAAATCAGAAAATTCAACTTTCAAATCAAATTTTCTTCCATTCCTTGAAATTTTAGGAATAATTACAACTTCTTCTTTGTTTTTAACTTGATGGAATATGCATTTTCTCAGACTGTTTTGTATATAACAGTTTACCGTGCTTCCGTTTCCGCTACAATTAATTATTACCGTTCTGTCACTTAATGCAGTTCGCACTGTCTTATTTTTTATTTTCATAGTGATTCATCCTTAACATTTATTATTTACGGTCATTATGTATAGATGTTATAGGTGCCATTATCTCCAGTGAAGTTATATATTTTTTCTGCGATTTGACTTATTTTTTCTGTCTTGTTTTGTAACTCGGACTTTGCCTCTTTTGCAGCAGTCACTCGCTTCATATCGTCGTTGCGTTCATATACTTGGAAGACCAACCCTAAGGCAAAATCTAACAAACCGATTATAGCACCGACGGCAGAACCCCACCCCATAAAAGATTCCACAAAGCACGATAAAAGCGTTAGTGTCGCGGCAACAAAAATCAGCGCACATACGCCAAAAGTAAACCACTTTTGTTTTTTCTTATTCTCATGATATTGCAAAAAATCATCCATTGTCTTATTGGAAACGTTTATCGCATCGCTTTGTAGTTGTCTAAGTTCGCTTAAGCCTTGCGTCATTTCAAAAATATAATTCCACAGTTTACTTGCCCAAAAAGAGTCTATACTACTTGCAATCGTCGAACTTTTACTTTCAATATGTTCGGCAATAACCTCGTCTATTATAAAATCCCCACCTTTTGAATGCTTATATGCTTCCAAATCGGCAATTGCATAACCTATCTTAGCAATCACTTCCTCTTCGTTCGTTCTTTTAGATATTTCATTCAAGTTAAAAATGGCGTCTTTTAGTGTCATATCGTTTTTCTGTTTTGCCATTACGCTTCTTCTCCTTCTAAATATTTTTCGTAAAAACCATATTAAGCCTTACTATTTTAAGACTTTTTGTCGTCATCTTTAGATCCGTCACAATTTTCATTGTGATGATTATCAATATGACGGGTTTCATCTTCACCGCTTATAATACAAATCTTCAAAACGCTTATTTCTTTTGTTTTACTTTGCAACGCGGACTTTGCATTTTCGATAGCAGACTTTTGTTTTCTATCCTCATTACGTTCATATACTAGAAAGCTTAACCCGACAGCAAAATCAAGCAAGCCGATTACAGCGCCGACGGCAACACCCCAACTCTTAAAAAATTCCACAAAGCATGATAAAAGCGTGATTACGGCTGCAACCAAAATTACCCCGCATTCGCACCAATAAAACACCATGTGCTTTTTCTTATTTTCATGATACTGCGAAAAATCGTCTATTGCCTTATTGGAAACGTTTATCGCATCGTTTTGTAGTTGGCTAAGTTCGCTTAAGCCTTGCGTCATTTCATAAATATCATGGTTCAGTTTACTTACCCAATGAGAGTCTACATCTGTAGACGACGATCTTTTACTTTTAATATGTTCGGCAATAATCTCGTCTATGAAACAATTCTCGCCTTTAACACCCTTATATGCTTCCAAATCGGCGATTGCACAACCTAATTTAGTAACAACTTCATTGTTGTTAGTTTTTTGAGATTCTCTTTCAGATATTTGATTCAGCTCATCAATTGCGTCTTTTATCGTCATATCGTTTTTCTGTTTTGTCATTATGCTTCTTTTCCTTCTAAATATTTTAAGGCTTTTTCATCTAAGCTTCTGCCGCGACCGGTAACCGCAACAAATCCTATTTTAATAAGATAGGGTTCGTATTCGGAAAGATATTTTTTACTATCCAAGCCAACACGCGCGGAAAGTGTTTCGACGCCTATCGCGCCGCTCGAATCTTCTGCGATAGCACGCAAGATTTCAAGGTCCTTCTTTCCAAGCCCGATTGCGTCTATACCCCTTTTGTCAAAATACTTGTTAACGACGTCGGCGTCTATGTGCGTGGAAACGCGTATTCCGTCGTCGTTATAAAGTTCGTTTTTTAAGCCGTCGACAAACGCGTTAACGTAACGGATGGATCCGCGACTGCGCGGTATGCATAAGTCGATTGCCTCGTCGGTTATCGTAAGCCCGCGCGCGGCAACCTTGTTTTGGTAGATAAGTTTAAGTTCTTCCTGAGTATAATCCTCCAACTGAAACGTCAAGCGCAAACATCTGTCTTTAATCGTCGACAATACCTCGTTGTCGTTCGTCGTCGCGCCGATAAAGGTGAATTCTTCAATCGGAATACGCTTTATTACGCCGTTATTATCGGGGGGCGATATATACACGCGATCTTGCAGCAACATCAGTAAGCTCGTCTGCAGTTGGGTTGTAAGCATATGTATTTCATCAAAAAGTATTACGGTGGGTTCGTCGTAACTTGCAACCTTGGTCAAAAAATTTTGCATGGCTTTAAGCGACTGTTGACTGTTACGATATTGCGAACAGTCCATCCATTCGAACCTTACACCGAGATCCTTCGCAACCAGTTGTGCTAACGTGGTCTTACCCAGCCCGGGATTTCCGAGCAGTAAGATGTTGTCAAGCGAGCGCCTATTTTCGGTTTTTGCAATCCTGATTTCTTTTATTAATTCTCTGACAATATGTTGTTGCCCGATAAAGCCTTCTAAAGTATCGGGATTAAACTTCGGTCCTCCGTCATCGTTTCCCCTTTCGACTTGGGGAACAAGCAGCGTTTCGGGCGCCTCGGGCGCCTCGGGCGCCTCGGGCGTTTCGGGCGCCTCGGGCGCCTCGGGCGTTTCGGGCGCCTCGGGTGCTTCCGGCATTTCGGGCATTTGCGGCACTTCCGGGTTTTCTTCGACAATCGGAACTAAAGGCTCGAAAGGCTTGTCCGTTTCAGGCTTTTGACCGATGATTTCGGGGTCCACTATGCCGTCAAGCACAACACCGCCGTTAGGTGCGGACTTAGACGTTTTTTGCGGTACTGCTACATCCGATACCGCTCCGTCGCCTTGACCTTTCAAAAGATCCGTGAACGAAGGTATATCCGAATCGTCAACCAAACCGAAGAATTTTTGAACACGTCTGTCTTGAAGACCGTGTTTTTTAATAATGCCGATGTATCCGGCGAATAGTCCTTGCCAATATGAAAGTTTTGCCTTTACGACAATGCTGTCGCCGTTTTTTAACGAATACTGCTCGGCAAAAAGTTTGTATAAATCCATAAGCCCCGCAAGCGTAGCTTCTTGATTATTCTCTCTTGCCGCGTAAAGCGCAACTCTGTATTTTCCTCTGAATTTATCTGCAAACGACATAGTTTTACCCCCTATAATTTAATTTCGTTATTAGTGCACCATTTTTTAAGCAACTCGTCGATTTTATCCATCGGCGTAGCATTGGAAAACCCCGTGACGGGTTCGCCGTTTATGGCAACCGTTTTGGACTTGTTTATTCCTATACACTCGCCATCGGCGTTTAAAACAGGTCCGCCGGAGTCACCGCAATTAACATCACCCGAATATACCAAATTGCCTTCCTTGTTTTTTGAATAGCGGACCTCGCCCGTAAAGGGAGAAAGCCCCTCTCCGAAAGGATTGCCCATCACAAGACATTTGTTGCCTTGTTTAACTTGCGAATAATCCGAAATACGTTTGACAACGTCGAAATTTTCAACTTTTTCCGATTGAAAACTGCAAAGCGCAACGTCCCATTTCTTATCGCAACTTACGATATCTAACTTATATCTCGACTTCTTTCCGGCAAACGACATTACAATGCTCGAACAGTACTCTTGCGATTTTTCGTCGAAAATCACGTGATCGTTTGTGAGTAGATATCCTTTTTTCGATATTATAAAGCCGGTTCCGCACTTGCCGAGCCTTGAATTATTAGAAGAAGATATTTCAACAACGGCTCTTTTGTTTTTTTCGAAAAGCGCCGTTGCCCACTCATCGGACTTTTCCGTTTTTTCCGCTTGAGGCTTTGACGTCTCCGGTATAAGACCGACGATATCCACCCCGCCCTTAGGCGGCGTTTCTTCTTTTGAGCGAGTTTTTTTAGAAGGAACGTTCGATTCCTCTTTCGGCGCAACTTTTTGTTGCGGCTTCGGAAGCATTTGTTCCATTTTTGTAGGAAGACCGAAACACTTCAAAACGTAATCGGTTATTCCTTTAGTGCGTAGTTCGCGCGAAACGGCAATCCATTGATCCAAAAGCGCACTCGATTTGGCTTTTGACAAAATCGTTTTCGCACTTTTATAGATTTCAAACTCACTATTCAACATAGCAAGGACATACGCTCTTGCGGATCTCGGATCGTTTTGTTTAATAAACTCTCTCGCGTTTGAATAATAAGTTGCTATTTTATTTTTATCGTCCACTTAAACGCTCCTTTTTAAGTTCTTTAACAAATCTTCGTACGAAATACCCATATCGTATGCTTTAAACCGCAATAACATCTCGGGCGTTACGCAGTTTATGTAAGATTTAATTACTTTATCGCAATCGTCAAGCGTAATTATTTCGCCTTTTTCGCTTCCGCCTTTCAAAATATTAAGAACTTCGCGACGTAAAGGCTCGTTAGCTATTTTCTTCATTATCGCCTTTATATCGGCGCCCGCGTAACCGTCCAAACGCTTAGCAAGATACTCGACCGTTACGTCGGACGCATGCGGCAGTTTACCGAGATCGGACTCGATAAATTTTTTACGCGCGCTTTCATCGGGAAGCGGTACGTAAATTTGCGTTTCGAACCTTCCGCCGCGTTTTAACGCCGGATCGAGTTTCCAAGGTAAATTGGTCGCAGCCACGATAATTCGTAGTTGGTCGGGCTTTTTCGTCTTCATAAAACCGTCCATACAAGTCAACATCGTAGTCAAAATAGACTTGGTATGGCGTGAATCGTCGCTCGATCTGTCGGAACAAATACTGTCTATTTCGTCGAAGAATATAATGCAACGATCTAACTTTTCCGCTTGAGCGAATATATCGCGCATATTCTTTTCGGCAACGCCGACTACGCTTGCCAAAATTTCACTTGTCTGTACGACTGCTATCTTACAGTTGAGCGCGCCAGCCAAACACTTGACGATATGCGTCTTGCCGGTCCCCGGCGGACCAAACAAAATAAGCTGTTCCCCAAGCTGCGACCCTCTGAATTTGCGATACACCGATTGAAATTCGGGACGAAGAGGCGCAACCACGTCAACCATAAAAGCGTCTTTGACTTCCTGAACGCCTATAATATTTGAAAAGTTCAAGTTAGGAACTTCGTCCGAAAACCAATCTTTTTCGGTATAATAGGGATCGACGGCACCGTCGTCGTCGCTACCGGAACGGTTAACGGCGACGGGCGGCCTTTTCGCATATTTAGACAGATAACCGATAACGGCGTTGCACTGCTTGCGATAAGTTTCCTTAAGCGCCGTACTGACGTTGGGGTTAGCGCATTGGTCTAACGCAATGCGAAGCATCTCTGCGCCGACTTCGCAAATAGTGTCGACGTCTTGAGCTTTTATAGCCTCGTTAAACGCGCTTACCCTGTTATTAAAAACGCTTATCATACTCGCTTCTGCCATGATACACCTTATTTTTTCTTGTTTTCTTCCGCTATGATACCTGCGTAATCTGAATCACCGGTAATGCCGTCGACTATATCATCGGGCTTAGCGATTGTTTCAGGCATCTTACCTTTAAGACGTAATATCATCGCGGCATATTCGGCTTTGAATTGATCGCTCGCTTCATCTTCCGCAGTACCGTCTAAACGGCTTGAAATGCTTTCTACAGGCTTAGGCTCCAAGATTTCGTTAAGTTTAGCAAGTTCTGCTTCGGACTTGCTAATATCTTTGAATACCGTGGTAATGCTCTTTCCGAGCTTTGAAAAATCGGGGGATTCAGCCAAAAGACCTTTGCAACCGGAAATAGCAGCAGGGAGCTTACCGAGTTCCGAAATCGCCTGCGTCGTATAGGCGCCGAGTTCGATATTGCTCTTCAACATTTTAAGTTGTTCGATAAGCGCACCGACGCGAATCTTTTGTTTAATAAGTTGCTTTGCCCGTGCATCGTCTTCGCGTATAGCCGCTTCGTCGATATAAATATCATATTTCGTACGAAATTGATCGAGGTTCCTGACGGACTTGTCGATTGAGTTTAACGCGGTAATAATTTTTTCATCGTTGGTTTGTTTTTTTGCCATGATATTATCTCCTTATTTTTATATAATAGGGTTGCCCTATTGATTCTTTTGTTATGTATAACGGCTTTTTCGGAACGCATAACTTTTATTTGCAAACGCCCGGTGCGAAAGCAGTCGCTAAGTTTTTTTATTTGATTATAAAACTTTTTTTGTTCAATATGTTGCTCGAGCGTCTACCTTTTTTCTTTTTTTAAAATAGCAGCAGATAGTTTGTTATTTACCTTAATAGTATTTTACCGTTACGTATCGGATTACGTATTGGGGGTTACCTTGTTGTTTCTTTTTTTATCGGGTATAACCTCTTCCGCGGAACGAATAACTTCATCGATTTCATCCTGAGTAGGAAGCTGATAATACTCGCGAGTGTTTTTATCGTTTATGTCGTAATCGTCTAAATCATCATTCACGCCCTTGAGTACCAACTCGACAAACGTCTTATCCTTATAAAGATCGCGCAGTATATCGCCGACGATTTCTCTTAATACGGGTAACCTTTTGACGCTATTAGCAGCAACCATCAACGCTCTTTCGGGTATAGCCTTCCAAACCGCTTTGTAAAGACCAGCACTAATTGCTGCCCTACAGGCGCCTATTGCCGCTTGAAATAAGTTTATAATGGCTTTGAATCTCTCGATATTCGCTACTCTGCCTCTTTCGTCTGCTCGTCCCTGCGGAACATACGCTTCTTCATTAGCGAGGCGCATACGGTACAGTCTTTCGATGTCTTCTAAAAGATAGAACTCTACAAACGCTTCTCTGTCGAAAATCGAAATGCGCTCTATATTGTATCTCGAATTGTTTTTGAGCGTGTCGTTAGCTTGTCTTACACGTTCCTTATGTGAACGAATTATTCTTGCCATATCAAATCTCCTTTTGTGTTTCGATTATAAAACTTTTTTTGTTTAAAATGTTGCTCGAGCGTCCACCTTTTTGCTTTTTTTCGGAAACAGCAGTCGATACTCGACTTTAACGCAATTATTTATACATCTAAGAGCATAATAGATGAACAAAAACTTTTTAAATTGTATATTGACGTAAATATTTATAAAATATTTATATTTTTTGTTCCAAATTATTGACAATATTCGACATTATCGGTATAATATTACCATGTAAAGTGTCGCCTATTATGCTCATAGGTGGCTTTTAAAGTAAAATTTTTTACTGCATTTTTATATACCACAAATCGGTTAAGACGTATTTAACCCGACTTTTTGCAAATTTTTTCGGTAATTATACTTCGCACAAAAATTTTCATCGATACTTTCGTTTTTTTATTAAAAAAAGTATCGGCGAAAATATATTTTTGCACGAATATTTTTTAATTTATAAATTTTCGGCTTTGATTTTTTAAAAATCGCAGAAAATATGCAACGCCGTGTAAATATTATTTCCCCGTAAGAAGCAATCTTTTATCCAATGACAAAATCTTTGCAAAAATAAAAATTTTGCCGCAAAAACATTGTTTTGCCTTGATATCCGCATTCGTTCGCAAATCGGTTAAATGCCGATCTTTTAACCGCCGAATAAACAAAAGATATGCGTTAAAGAAATTTTCCGAGCTTATTCATCATATCTTTCTTATGTTCCGTAAGTGAATGAACGTAACGATTAAGCGTGACGGTCGGCGACTTATGCCCGAGAATTTCCGAAAGCGTTTTAACGTCCATTCCGCACTCTAAGGCACGCGTAGCAAAAGTGTGCCGTAAAGAATGAAATCCCCTATGCGGGATTTTTAGTTTTTTTTGCAGTAAATCGAAACTGCGTTGATAGGATCTTACGGATATGGGCTTTTCGCCTTTCGATACTATATATTCCGACTTACTTTTATTCATCGAATCTTTAATTAGCGGAATTAACTGCTTCGGTAAGGGAATTATTCTTTGTGACGATATCGTTTTCGGGGGTTCTTCTATTCTCGTATACTTGCCGTCTTTTCCTTTTCCGTCGTGACAAGACCTTAAAACCGACAACGTGCCTTGCCGTAAATCTATGTCTTCCCATTTAACGGCAAGCAGTTCGCCTATTCTCAATCCGGTATAAAGACAAAGCAGTAACCCGAATTTATTATCGTTCTTGCCGCTCAACGCCGCTTGTTCTATCTGCTTTTGTTCTTGAGCGGAAAAACAAGTAATTTGCTTTTCTTGCGTTTTCGGTCTTTTAATCCTGTCCGCCGTATATTCGTTAACGTATCCGAGATTAAAAGCGACTCCGAGAGAATTCCTTATCACGTTAATGATTGCGTTAACGGAATTCGCAGCCAATCCCTTTCCCGTTTTTAAATTGCCGCATTGCAACAGTTCCGTTACGTAACATTGTAAAACGCTCGGCGTTAATTCGAATAGTTCGTACTCGCCGAATTTAGGTATCACGTGCCGATACACGATTTCGGAATACCTACTGTAAGTTCTCGATTTCGCAGTCGGCTCGATGTAATTATCGAGCCATTCTTTTAATAAATCTTTGTATTTCATCTTCGCTATCCTTCCCGACTTATATTATAAACCATAAGAAGTAAATCTTTTGTCTAACGACAAAATCTTTGTAAAACTTCCTGTTTTGCCGTAAAAACTGCGTTTTTACACTTCTTAGTATGTAGCACAGCGAAGTTTCCGCTCCTTGCAAGCAAAGCGTCAACTTCTTGTATTGTAAAAAACGAGCAGTAAGAAAATTGCCTATACGGCAAAAAGCAAGTTTATAAAATATAGAATCGGTATCAATATTGTTTTGTCGTCTACACTCTAAAAAAAACGAGCGTTTACCTTTTTATTTTAGCGTACTTTAACTTGTCAAGCAAGAATGTTTCGTCCTTTCCCATACGCACGCTCGCATTTTTAAAAGAATCGGCTTTTTACAATACTTCACCCGTCTTTTAACACAAAAAGTTCGTCTATAGGTCGATTAACGATATGTTTTTATTTTTTTCAAAAAATATTACGCAGTCTATTTTTCATCTAAAACCCATATTCGCCAAAAAGTCCGTATATAAGCCGATTAACTATGATTTTTGCAAATCTACAATACTTTTTCGTGCCATATTTTGATTTTTTCGTATTCATCAAAAAGTCCGTCTATAAGTCGATTATTAGCAAAAAAACACTACAACCCTATCGACACTACGTGTCACTTCCCCTTGCACAGGGGAAGCAAATAATAAAAAGCGGAGCCTCAATTTGACTTACGGCTCAGCACTTTTTTACGCAAAATTAGTGTGCGTTTGTTTTTTACGCAAAATTAGCGTATTGTTTAATTTTTTCTGCGCATTTACGTATCGCTTACGGGCTTGACAATTTTAACTCTTTCAAAAAAACTATCCTTTAATATTTTTCTTAGAAATGCTTTTTTGTCTACTGTTTTTTCTTTTATTTTAATTTTTTTAGAACTATCATGCACTTTTTATTCGTGCCCCGCTCCAACGTTTGGCATAGAGCCGATTTAATTATCCCTAACACAATCCGCATAACGAAAAAGGGTTACGGCAACGAAACACCGCAACTCTTTTCTCGTTTATATACTAAACTCGTTTACACACTAAACTTACAAATTCCAGATTAATCGTAATTTTAAATTTACTTAACGATATTGCGAAAACGATTACAGAATATCGAGATTCTTCTTGAAGATTCTTCTGAAATCTTGCGAAGCCGTCATTGCTTCTTTAATCTCAAGTGAAGCGTCGCCTTTAAGTTCGGTTTTCATGATAACCGAATCCCCTAAAATATCGCACGAAAGCCCCACGACCACACTAGCCATACTTCTGTCTAAAGCCTCGGCAATACGCAAGATTATAGCAAGTTTACGTATTACGTCAACGTCTTCTTCGGTAACGAATTCTTTATACTTGATAAGTTCGCTCATCGAAAAGTCGTCGTTTTTATAAACCGACGTAACGAGCGCCGCAAGAACGATTTCCCTTTGAGTGATACCGTAAAGGGCTGAATTCAATATAATGTACGCCGAATGTTTTTGGAAGTCGTAATACTTAATGCTCGTACCGGAATCGTGCAACATCGCCGCGACTTTCAAAATACGCATATACTGTCTCGGAAACTTATGCAAAACCCTAAGTTGTTTAAAGAGTTGTATGCATAGACTAAGAACTTGTTCGACGTGCGCTTCGTTGCAACCGTAATATTTTACGAGAGTTTTCAAACTATACCCCAACACGTCGGAAATAGGTTTTTCGAAAGTTACGGGCATTGCATAGTTGAACATTATGCCTTCCCTAAGTCCGCTACCCGAAATAACCGCTTCGGTAAAACCGCATTTTTTGAACAAAGGTTTAACTGCGGCAAGGGCTGAAGGCAAAATATCGGCACGCGACGACGAAACGCCTTTTATGCGTTTCTTTTTATCGAGTTCCATATTGCAAAGTTTGCCGTAAATGGAGTCGAACTCTTCCGTCGAAATATGATAATTATGAATAATGGGATAAGGACTTTTACGCATCATCTTGCTGATTCTGCCAAGGCTTCTAAAGGAACCGCCGACCAAAATGAATTGAGTTTCGGGATCGATTTCTTTAAGCCAATCGATAGTTTCAAACTGCTGTTCGAAAAAGTTTTCGATTTTAGCGGCTTGTTCTTCGCCCGTCAAACCGTCGTCGGAGAAAAGTTCCGTAAGCGTAATGGCACCGAAAGGAAGAGTTGCATAATTCAAAAGATTACGTCTGTTGTAATAAATAATTTTAGTTCCGCCGCCCGATACTTCGACGACAAGCCCCTTAGGTACGTCCATAGTATTGATAATACCGCGGTAAACGTACATTGCTTCTTCTTCGGCGGAGAGAACTTTTAATTTTATACCGCAACTGTTGGCGACTTCGTCTAAAAAACTACGTTGGTTTTTAGCACGACGAACAGCAGCGGTCGCAACGGCGATTATTCTTTCGATGCCGTGCGCGTAACAAAGCTTACGGAACATTTTTAACGTACGCATGGTTTCGGCAATACGTTGCGGCTTTAAAAATCCGTCGCGTTCCATATCTTGACCGAGCCTAACGCCCTCTTTTATTTGGTCGACAACCATAAAATGCCCGTCGCCGAGCATTTCGACAATGACAAGCCTTGCAGAGTTCGAACCGAGATCGATAATACCTATTTTTTCCATTTTCAGTAATCCTTTTTGCCCCGACTTTACACACGACTTTAATAAAGCTTATAAACGTGACAAAGTTTTATAAACGCGATAAAAAATCGAAGCGCTATATAGTTTAAAATTTATTTCTGCGACAATTATACCACGATATTTTAAAATTTTCCACCCCTTTCGGCAAAATTTGTGCAACTTTAAGCACATTTTTTTAACAATCGCCGCTTTCTGCGAGAAAAAAGTACAAAATGTTTCAGTTATTTGCCGTTTTTTCATAATTTGCTTATTTTTATCAATTTTTTACCCTTTCAATTGTTTGTGCAATGTGCACAAAAGTCATTGTTCAATCTTGATTTTGTCGGCAAAAAAAGCAAAAAGTGCAGTAAAAATTAAAAACCCGCCGAATATTTTTTGCAAAACTTTACCGTCAACGAGTTTTGCTAAAAAGCCCGCGCCGACGGCACACAATGCCGCGGGAATTATAAGCCATAGAAGCCCTTGTTTTTTAACCAAACCGTTTTTGCAGTGAATTATAAGAGCTATAACCGCCATAGGGATAAAACTTACCAAATTGGCTTCTTGAGCGACGCGCTGTTCGACTTGGCAAAAAATCGTTAAAATAGGAATAAGCAGAGTGCCGCCGCCCATCCCCATACCGCCGGGAACGCCAGCAAAAACTCCGCATACAAGGTAAATCAAAAAATCTTTCATATGTAAATTTGTTCACTTGCAACGACGTTAATTCGTCGATATCGAACAACTCGATTTTAAAGTATCGCAATCACGCTTTTTATCTAAAAAAACAAAATTTTAACGCCTGCCGCCAAGACTATAACGCAGAACAACGTCTTTACCCAATTATCGTTGAGTTTGCTAAGTAAAAATGCGCCCAAAGCCCCGCCGCCCGTAAAACCGATAGTTACGGGCAACACGATTTTAAAATCGAAGTCGCCGTTCAAAGCGTAAATTATCGCCGAAATTACGCAGATAGGAAGCATTACGCACAAAGCGGTCGCGTGTGCCTTTTTACGCATAAAACCGCAGGCGGATATTAAAAGCGGAACTACGACCATACCGCCTCCGCCGCCGAAAAAGCCGTTAATAAATCCGGCAAGTGCTCCCGACAAAATTAAAAGCCAAGTTTGTTTTTTACAGTTCATAAGACTATAATGTGGATTTTGGGGGCTAATAATTTGCGTCGGACAAAATTTTTTCCTTAAAGAAGGCAAAAAAATGCCCAAACGGCGTAAAAATATTGTTATTTTCTTAATAAGTCGCTTTAAAAGATTGATTTTTGTTTTCAAGTATTGTATAATCTTAAATGTTAGTCAATCGGCAAAATATAAATTGACATATAAAAGGTGAGATATGAACAAAATCAAAAACTTTAACCTGAAAAAATTTCTTACGCTTATAGCGGCGTTCACGCTTGCACTTTGTCTTGCGTTCAGCGTTGCTTGCGGCGGCAACACGAGCGGTTCTACCGATTCCGGTAGTGACGACGACGATGAAGCAGTCGTTAACCCTACCGACTATCAAACGGTAAAGAACGGCGACTTCGAGTTCGGCACTTTCGGTGACAGCGTGTCCTATCCCGTATACACCGGCGTTAATTGGACAAAGTATCGTGACAATTCTTATTCGACGTCCGCTATATCTTCGTCTAAAAACTCCGGTATTATCGACACCGAAGACGAAGAGTACAACAAAATAGCGTCTACGAACAACTTCCCCAAAATCGAAGGCAGCGACGAGTATTGGAATCCCAAGACTCCCGCTTTCTACGGTTTCGGCGGCGAAAGATACGACGAAGAAGATTTCGAATCCAACCCCAACGAAGACAAACTCGTTACCAAGGGTTCTAAGATTCTTATGATTCGCAACGTAAGTTCCGAAAGCGGCAGAGGTACTGCACAAAAATTCGTTTCCTCCTCGTCCTTAACGACGACCACGGGTTACGGCAAGTTAAGCGTTTGGGTTTTAACAAAGGACCTTAAGACCCTTCAAGATACGGAAGCGTTCGGTGCTTACATCAGCGTAAACAACACTCTTTCGAGTTCGAGAAACCCCTTCCTTGTAAAGAACATCAATACCAACGGTCTTTGGGCTGAATACGTAATCTATCTCAAAACGAGCGACTACGCTAAATCCAGCTTTACCGTAACCGTAGGTTTAGGTTTCGGTTCCGACGATTACAAGGCTGAATACGTTGAAGGTTACGCCTATTTCGACGATATCCACTTCGAAGAAATCGATAAGACAACCTTCCAAACGGAAACCGCTTCAAACGACGGCGAATATTCGCTTTTCGACGCAGATAACAACGAAACGACTAAAAAAGACGTAACCGTAAATACCAACGAAAAATCTTACGCATACGGCGTTAAAAACACCGAAACCAATGCTTGGGAATATCAAAAAGACGGCGACAAGAACATTGCGAAAACCGTTAAGTACGTATACTCTCACTTAATGGACAAGACGGCACCCACTCTTACTTTCACGGGTGAATTCAACGACGTACCCGCAGATAACAAGACGGGCGCAAGTTACGGCTACAAGGCTTTCAACGAATTAGAAAGTCTTAACCTTGGCGTAACCAACACTTACGGCGACAGCGCTATGACGGCTTACGTTAACCTTACGAAGGCTTCGAGTTTCACTTTAACGTCCGCCCCCGTTACCATCGCGAAGAACGATTACAAACAATACAACTTCCTTGTATACGTTAAAGTCGGTGCACAACAAACGGGCGCTACCGTTGAAGTCGAAGAATTAGACGCGGCAGGCAACGTTTTAGGCGATCCTATCGAAGTTGCCGCCGATTTCGACACTTACGACGAAACCGATAAAGATTACGCTTGGAAGAAGGTTAGCGTTTTCGTAAGCAACAACCTTAACTTAAAGGGCGATACCAATACCGACAGATACATCCGCTTCAAATTCACGCTCGGTACTACCGAAGTCGCAGACTTCAACCAAGGTAATTACGACAACACCTTAACCAAAGGTTTTGCATTGTTTACCGGCTTTGAAGAAAGAAATCTCCCCGAAGAAGAATACAACGTAGTATCTTCCGAAGCAGATTACAAGTCCACCATCACTTTAGGTAACGAATTCCCCAACGGTCCCGAAACCGACGATGACGAAGAAGAAAACACCGATTATGCTTTCACTTCTTCAGCATCGACTCAATTCGACATCAAAACCGGTCCCGCTAAACAAGTAAGCGACTACACGGGCGTTGTCGCAAACCACACCATGGTCGGCGGTACAGAAAAGGCGTACGGTGCCGATAACGTTATTTCCGGCGTTGTTTCGAGCAAATACGCCGCTAACTACGGCGAAAGTTTATCGGACGTAGCAACGGCACTTAACTCTTTAAAGACCGGCGATACGGAAATCCAACCCTTGTTAATCAAAAACACGACTGCAGCGGCGTACGGCTATCTCGGCACAAAACTTACTTTGTCCGCTAACACGACCACCCTTGTTTCCGTTCAAGTTAAAGTTTTGAAGGGTACCGCATACGTATACCTTGCAAATGCAGATCCTTTATCCAACTTCGACTTATTGAACGTTACTATCAATGCGACCGAAGGCAATCCTTCGAGCAAAGAACTTTTCGTTGCAGTATCGAAAGACAGTTTACCCTCCGCAGCCGATAAATGGGTTACCGTTAACTTCCTTATCACGACCGGCGACGAAGACATCTCTTACAGAGTCGAACTTTGGAACGGTTCGAGAGACGGCAAAGTCCAAAGCCAAGGCACAGTCCTCTTTAACCACGTCGACGTTACTTCGGCAACGGAAAAAGAACTCCTTTCCAAACTCGGAAATCCCGCTCCTACTACTTCCGAAGAACATACGAGAGCGACTTCTACCGTAAAATACACGGATACTTCCGACACGGATAAAGACGGTAAGCCCGTTGAAAAGACTCGCGAACGTTCTTACCTTCCCACGGTTGTTTACAGAGAATTCGCAAACGATTGCACGATAATCGCTACTTACGAAACTATTCACGCCCCCGTTGAAATCGACGAAACGACCGTAAGTGACGACGATACCGATAGTGACGACACCGATAGCGACGATACTTCGAGCGACACCTCCAACGGTTTAGGTCAAGCAAACTGGGCGCTTCAATTGACTTCGATAATAATTGCGGCAATTTTAGTTGTTGTTCTTATCGTTGTTCTTATCAGAGTTCTTGTTAAAAATAATAAACGCGTTGTTGTTTCTAAGGAAAACCATTTCGACGACACCGCCAGAACGAGAACGCAAGCCACTATAAACAAAAACAAGGCTGCAAGAGCACAAAAGGAATTCGAAGAAGCTAACGGCAAGACGGAAGTTCCCGAAGAAGAAGAAACGCCCGAAGAAGCCGAAGAAACCGAAGAAACCGTTGAAACGGAAAATACGGAAGAAGCTGAAGAAACAACCGAAGAACCTACCGAAGAAACAACCGAAGAAACGGCAGAAGAAAAACCTTACGATTACACAAACCCTGAAAACAATATCTAATTGCGATTAAGGTTTGACACATAAAAACGCGGTTATCGCTTAATGCGGTAGCCGTGTTTTTCATTATATAAATATAATATAAAAAAACGCCTTGAGATAATGACGCCCCTATTTATTATCTTTCATTATAATAAAAAACGATTGTGCTAAGGCATAACAAACGCCTTAACGGCAATCGATTTTTATATATTAAGTAGTTTTTACGTCGTACTTTTTCAAAAACCCGCCGTAGAAGATAAAGCCGACTATCGTCGTTATGACTTCTGTGACGGGAAAAGTCATCCAGAACCAATTTACTCCGAACCTTGAAAACAAATAACCGAGCGGCACAAAACAAACAACCGTACGTACCACCGTTAACAGTGAACTTTTTACGCTTCGCCCTACCGCTTGAAAAAATACGGGGAATATAAGCGAGGTTACTATAGGAAAGAAACTTATCCCGACAAAATGAAACCCGACTTTACCTATCGCGATAACGCTTTCGTCCGAAGTAAAAACTTTTAGCATCTGAACGGGTATTGCGTTAAAACAAATTGCACCTAACGACATAAACGCAAGCCCGAAAATTATCGAATCTTTTAACGTTTGTTTACATCTACCAACGTTATTCGTAGCAAAATTGTAACTTATTACTGGTACGATACACGTCTGCATTGCCCCGAGCGGTATAAAGAAAAACGTTTGCCATTTGTAATATAAACCGAGTGCCGTTACCGCCGCGTCGGAAAATTCCGCTAAAATAAGGTTTAAACCGAGTATGTAAAAGGTGTAAGCCGACTGCATTAAAATATTCGGAATGCCTAAACGAAAAATTTCCGCAACGTACTTGGGATATTTTTTCAACTTAGGCGATTTTCTAAAACCCCTTTTCATTACTACTACGGCGGCTACCATCTGCCCTAAAACCGTTGCAATCGCCGCGCCTTTAACGCCCATTTTAGGAAGTCCGAAAAGCCCGAAAATCAATAACGGGTCCAAAATAATGTTCGTAACCGCGCCTAAGATTTGTGCCGTCATAGGCGTTTTCATATCGCCGTTCGCTTGCAAAACTTTAGTCCAAACGCTTTCTAAAAACAGCCCGAAACTGAAAAAGCAAACTATTCTGCCGTAAACAGTTACGTCGTTTATAACGTCGGGGGAATCTGTGGACATCTTTGCATATGACGGCATGATAAAATAACTAATCACCGCAAACAAAAGCCACATCGTAGCGGCAAGCGGAGTACCTACACCGGCGTAGTCGTCGGCTTTTTCCTTTTCACCCGTACCGAGTTTTGCCGCCATTACGGTATTTATGCCCACGCCCGCCCCGACTGCTAACGCTATCATCAAAAGTTGCAAAGGATAAATAATAGATAACGCCGTAAGCCCCGAATCGGAAAATCTCCCGACGAAGAAACTGTCGACAATATTATATAATGCTTGTATTAGTTGTGCAAGCATAACGGGCGGAGCAAGTTTAAATAAAATTTTAGATATTTTTTCAGTTCCGAAAGCCTCGGTTTGCATATTATTATCGCCTTTTTATTAATACTTTTAAATACGACTATTATATATCTTAGAAAAACTCAGGTCAATCTTTTAACGGTTAAAAAACAATGTTTTTAAATTAATTTTATCTGCTTGTTAAAAACAGAAAACACATTCGCGCATTTTTCATTTTTTATGTAAAAATCTGCCTATAAGCCCGTTATCGTTACTTTTGACACTCGATTGCTACTTTGATGACGCCGTCTGTTTTACACTCGAAAACTCTATACGCTTCGTCGATTTTCGAAAGCGGATAGGTGTGTGTAATTAAAGGTTCGACGTTAATTTTGCCGTCTTTTATAAGTTTTAAAATCTCGTCGCAGTCGCAACCGTCTACGCCGCCGATTTTAAAGGTTAGGTTTTTGCCGTACATATCGGGAAGTGGCAAAATTTGCGGCTTGTCGTATAAAGCAACGACCGTTACGATTGCGTTAGGTCTTGCGCATTCATAGGCTAACGAAAACGTATCGTTGCCGCCGGCAACTTCCATTACGACGTCGGCACCGCCGTTATCGCTGTTTTTTACGGTAAAATCAAGGCAATCTTCAGGCTTTACGGTACAAACCGACGGGTAATTGTCGTTGATAAATTTAATTCTTTCGTCGGATTTTTCACAAAGAATAATCCTTTTCGGGTTTTTAAGCATAGTGCATAAAAGTGTGCAAATCCCCGTGGGACCGCCGCCTATTATAAGCACCGTGTCGTCTTCCGAAATATCGGATATTTTTGTCGCCCAATAGCCCGTCGCTAAAATATCGCCCGTAAAAAGGGCTTGACGGTCGCTTACACTATCGGGGATTTTATTAAGCCCGTTATCGGCAAGCGGAACGCGAACGTATTCTGCAAGCCCTCCGTCGATACGGCAACCGAGTGCCCAACCTCCGTTTTTATCGATACAGTTGTTTACAAAACCCTTTTTGCAAAAAAAGCACTCGCCGCAAAAGGTTTCGACGTTTACCGTCACCCTATCGCCTGCTTTAAATTTGCGAACTTTTTCACCGACTTCGCAAACGACGCCGACCATTTCGTGCCCTATCGTAACGCCGACTTTAGCGCGCGGAACGCTTCCGTGTTTTATATGCACGTCGCTTGTACATATGCTTGCCAAAGTAACTTTTACGATTGCGTCGGTTTTTTCGATAATCGTCGGCAAGGGCTTATCCGATAAGCCGAATTTTCCTTTTTCCGAATACGAATAAGTTAACATTTTCATTTTCGTCCGTTTGTAATTTTAATTATACGTTAAGTATAGCAAAAACGAGATAAAATTACAAGCGGAAAAGAGAATTTTTAAAACCTTTCAAATAATAGTTAACAATATTTAGTCATATTTACATATGCTAAAGTAAGGCTATGTTTTTCAAATCACGTTTTAGCCTAAGGAGATTATATGTTCGATTTCTCAAATCTTTTTTGCTGTAATCCCCAATGCAACCAAAGAAACGCTCCCCAAAACCAAAGAAACACCGATATAAACCAACGAAACTCTTCTTTTAACGGACAAAATTTTAGGCAATTAAACCAAACAAATAACTGTCCTTGCCAAAGATTTCCGCAAAACGGAAACAGACAAAACCTGATTATGGGACCGCGCGGTCCGCGCGGATTTACGGGACCGAGGGGCGCAACGGGAACTTTCGATACAGTTTCCGCGTTACTTGCTTCGGGTAACACATCAACGACCGCCGAGGCAACCCAAGTAGCCCAAAACCAAGCGTTACCGCTCACATTAAAGATAAGCGATACTAACGACGTTGCTACTTTAAGCGGTGAAAATCAATTTACTTTAAACAAGGTCGGCAACTATCTGGCTATTTTTACTGTACAGTTAGATACGGCGTCAACCGCCACTGCGGCAACGGTTTCCATATCTTTAAGCGACCAAGACGGAAACGTTTACGGTTACGTGACTATGGTCGATAGCGACAGAAAAATTCCTTACACGGGCTTTGCGCAAATAAACGTTACCGACGTTACGCAAAAATACCAACTTACAAATACGTCGGGCTCGCAAATAAGCGTTGCACCGCTTACGGGGACAGACTCGCAATTAATAAGACCTGCCGTTCAGATTACGATAATACAACTTTCCTAAAAAAATTTATTTTACCGATTAACAGCAAAAACAAAGTCGGCGCAAGATATCTTGCGTCGGCTCTTTTTTAACCTTGCTTGAATTTTTTACTTAAAACCTGCGAAACAGCAAAAAAAATTGACGTTAAAAGACTTTCAGAAAGAATTTATCGAGCCTTTCGACGGCTTTTAAGGTGTTTTTTAACGAAGAAAATCCGCTAAGTCGAACGTAGCCCTCGCCCTTTTCTCCGAAACCCGCACCCGGCGTTGCCGAAATTCCCGTTTCGTTCAATAAAATATTACAAAAATCAAACGACTTTACACCGTCGGGGCATTTGAAAAACACGTAAGGCGAATTTTCGCCGCCGACTGCAAAAATACCTTTTTTTACAAAAAAATCCTTTAAAATTTTGGCGTTTTTAAGATAGTAATCGGTATTCTTTTTGCATTCCGATCGTCCTTTTTCGCTAAGAGCGGCTGCGCCTGCGGCTTGGGCTACGTAACTCACCCCGTTTCCGCTTGCGCTTTTTAGTCTTGAAAACAACTTTGAAACCTTAACGCCGTTTAGTTCTAATTGGTTTTTTATCACGGTAAAGCCACACCTTACGCCCGTAAAATTTGCCGACTTGGAAAGGGAATGTATCTCGATTGCAACGTCCTCGGCGCCGTCGATTTGAAAAATCGTTTTCGGGTAATCGCCGCGAACGTATTCTGCGTAAGCACTATCGAAAACTATGATCGAACCGCTTTGTTTTGCGTAAACCACCCACTCGTTAAGCCCGTTTTTGTCGTAAACGGCACCCGTCGGGTTGGACGGCGAGCATATGTAAATAATAAAAGATTTACTTTTATCGCAGTCGTTAATATGACACGGCAAAGGCAAAAAATCGTTTTCGCAAGTACCTTCGACGAAAAAAACTTTATTTCCGTAAAGGGTTGTTACGTCGCGGTAAGCGGGATAAACGGGGTTTTGTATAAGCGCGTCGGCATTATGAAAAAGCGACGGCAATATGTACAAGTCGTTTTTCGCACCGTCGTTTATAAAAATTTCCTCGATTTGTAAATCCACGCCGAGTTCTTTATATCTTTTTTGCACGGCAGTTTTAAAAAAATCATACCCTGTATCGGGCGAATATCCCTTAAAAGTGCTTGTTCTTCCCATAGATTTCGCCGCTTTAACGTAGGCTTTTTCAATATATATAGGAATAGGCAAGGAACTGTCGCCTACACCTAAACGTAAAACGTCCTTATAAGCGCATCTTTTAGCAGCGTCTTCCACTTGGTTAAAAAGATAGTCGTCGGAAAGTTTTAAATAGTTTCTATTAATTTTAATCGTAATAAATTACCCCCTGATAACAAAAACACACCGCTGCGCTTAAGTAAACATCGCCGTCACGGGCATACGCAGTAATAGTTCCGCCGTCAAAATCAAGCCTTGTTTTTTCGCCGAAAACCATATTGTTTTCAATTAACGACTTATATACCGCTGCGGCACCCGAACCGCAACACAAAGTTTTTCCGCTTCCCCTTTCGTAAACGCTTACCTTAAATCCGTCGTCGTTTTTAGTAAAAAATTCAACGTTTATATCGTCGAAAACGCTGCAAGTTTTTACTAAAAGCGGGGCTATAAGTCCGTTATCGACATATTTTTGATTATCGACGTATACCGAAAGATGATTATTGCCGGCGCAAAAAAAACTATAAAAAATGCACTGTTTTAAATATGCGCATAACTCCATATTGTAAACTTTTTCCAAGTCTACGTCTAATGGGGTAATTTGCCCCATATTGACGGTAACTAAATCGTTCTCAACCGTTAAATACTTTATTCCGACGTCGGTTTCAACCGTTATAAAATTCTTACCCGTTTTGCTATAAACATAATAGCCTATACACCTTAAAGCGTTACCGCAAACTAAACCGCGGCTTCCGTCGCTATTAAACATAATCATTTTAACGTCGGCGACAAAACTTGCGTCAATAAAGACAAGCCCGTCGCCGCCGATTGAAAAATGCCTTTTAGAAAAACATATCGCAAGATCGCTAAAATTTTTTAATCTCAAATTGAATTCGTTATCGCGTAAATCTACGTAAACGTAGTCGTTGCCTTGGGCTTGCATTTTAAAAAAATATATCTTCATATCGTTATATCCGCCGCTAAGTCTTGCAATTCCTTATCTATTTTTTCATCGTTAAAAATCGCAAAAAGCGGGGCTCTAAGCCCGTTATCGCACAATTTTACTTTCGACATAGCATATTTTATCGGTATGGGATTTACAGCGATAAACATAAGATTTATCAATTTATAATATCTGTTATAAAGAGTTTTCGCACCACCTATTTTACCGTTTTTTACTAAGTCGTAAATTGTTTTCAGTTTATCGGGTATCAAGTTTGATATAACCGAGACAACCCCTTTCCCGCCCGCCGCAACAACGGGCAAAAAACTATCGTCGTTACCGGCATAAACGGCGACGTCGCTATCCTGTAAAGTCAAAAAACCAAGTGCTTTAAGACTGTCGCTTGCCTCCTTTACGCCAACGCAATTTTGATGTTTAAGAATGCAATTGTAAGTTTGAGTTTCAATATTAACCCCTGTGCGCGAAGGCACGTTATACACGATAAAAGGCATATCTACACTATCGAAAATTTTAAAATAGTGGGCTATAAGCCCGTTTTGCGTAGTTTTGTTATAATAAGGCGTAACCAAAAGTCCGCCGTCCGCACCGATTGATTTTGCAAACTTAGCCATTTTTATCGCGTGCGCAGTATCGTTTGAACCGCAACCTGCAATAACGGGTATTCTCCCGTTTACGTACCCAACCCCTGTTTCGAGTATTTTTTTATGTTCGTAATCATTAAGCGTAGAAGCTTCGCCCGTCGTGCCGCATAAAATAATAGCGTCGGCGTTTAAACGTATCTGCCTTTCGATAAGTTTTTTTAAGCAATCGTAATCTACCTTTCCCCTTTTATCAAACGGTGTAACAAGTGCCGTGCCTATGCCTTCGAATATCGGTTTTTTCATTTTATTGCCTATAAAAAAACCGCGACGAATGCCATTATTTTAGGCGCTCATCGCGGGTTAAAATTTACAAAAGTCTTGCTATAGGTCGATTAACGACCTTTCACATTATTATTATATGCCGTGCGACTAATTAATAGAACTGCCCGTATATAACGAATAATACATGCCTTTCAATTCCATTAAAGTGTCGTGGTTACCTTGTTCGACGATTCTTCCGCCGTCCATAACCATAATGTTGTCGGCGTTTTTAACGGTTGAAAGTCTATGCGCTATTACAAATACCGTTCTTCCCTTCATAAGATTATCCATACCGCTTTGAACGATTTCTTCCGTACGGGTATCGATGCTTGACGTCGCTTCGTCTAAAATCATAGCGGGCGGATCGGCAACAGCAACCCTTGCTATCGACAAAAGTTGACGTTGCCCTTGCGAAAGGTTTGCTCCGTCAAGGGTAAGCACCGTGTTGTAGCCGTCTGGAAGTCTTTTAATAAAATCGTGGGCGTGAACAAGTTTTGCCGCCGCATAGACTTCTTCGTCGGTTGCTTCGGGATTGCCGTAGCGGATATTTTCCATAACAGTCCCGGTGAAAAGGTTGATTTCTTGCAACACAACGCCTAAAGACCTTCTTAAGTCGTCTTTCTTTATCTTATTTATGTTTATGCCGTCGTAACGAATTTTGCCATCGTCGATATCGTAGAAACGGTTTATAAGGTTTGCTATAGTAGTTTTACCGGCGCCCGTTTTACCGATTAGCGCGACTTTCGTACCCGGTTTTGCGTCTACCGTAATATCGTGCAAAACTTGTTTTTCGCCGTCGTAAGAGAAGTCTACATCCTTCATAAGCACGTGCCCTTCTAACTTAGTGTAGGTTAAACTGCCGTCGCCGTGCGGATGTTTCCAATAATACGTCCAATCGCCTGTTTTGCCTTCGACGACGTTTCCGTTTTCGTCGACGTAAGCCTTTACCAAAGTTACGTAACCGTTATCGGCTTCGGGCTCGGTGTCCATAAGATCGAAAATTCTTTCCGCGCCGGCAAGAGCCATAACTATCGAGTTAAATTGTTGCGAAACCATATTGATAGGTCTTGTAAACGACCTTGACAGCAATAAGAAAGCCGAAATAAGCGCGATTGCCGCTGCGCTTGCACTTATGCCGCTCGACGTATCGACGATAAGCCAATTATTATGTGCCATAACCGCACCGATTACCGCAATCAAAACGTATTGCACGTAGGTAAGGTTTGCCATTATCGGCATAAAAATGTTTGCGTACTTGTTTGCTTTGGTAGAATTTTCGTTAAGTTCTTCGTTAATCGTATCGAAAGCCTGTTGATTTCTGTCTTCATAGCAAAAGACCTTAACTACTTTTTGTCCGCTCATCATTTCTTCGACGTAACCGTTAACCTTACCGATCGACGTTTGGCGTTTGATAAAGTAATGTGCCGACTTGGAACCGAGTCCTTTTATAACGAAGAACATCAAAAATACGGTTATCAAAACGACAAGGGTAAGTTGCCAACTCGAAACAAGCATTTCGACAAGACATACGATAATGGTTACGAGCGAAGATATAACGTTAGGTATGCTTTGCGCGATAAGCTCCTGCATTGTATCGACGTCGTTGGTGTAACGGCTCATCGTTTCGCCGAAAGTGTGCGTGTCGAAGTATCTTACGGGGAAATATTGCATTTTCGCGAACATATCGTTTCTCAAATCGCGAATGGTACTTTGCGCCAAAACAACGTTAAGCCTGTTTTGGAAGAAGGCTGCGACGACGCCTATAGCGAAAATAACGACCATCTTTATGATGATTTCCAAAATACCGTCATAAACCGCGGTATTTCCGAGAGCGACAGACTCAAGTTGAACGTTGATAGCCGTAATTAAATCTTCTATCATCGCCATACTTTGTACCGACGCGTAACTCGACAGCACGATACATAAAAGGGTAATAATAAATAAGACTAAATTTTTGCCTCTTAACATATAACCGAGTGCTCTTCCTAAAGTTTTTAAGGAATGTTTAGCCTTCGGTTTGGGTGGCATTTTTGCGATAGCCGCGGCGTTATTGTTGGTTTTCGCCATCGAAATCACCTCCTCCGCCTTGTTGCGAATTATAAACTTCGCGATAAATATCGCTCTTTTCCATAAGTTCGTCGTGCGTACCGATAGCAGTAATCTTACCGTCGTCCATAACGATAATTCTATCGGCGTCCATTACGGAAACTATCCTTTGAGCGATTATTAGTTTAGTAGTTTCGGGAATAAATTGTTTAAAGCCTTTTCTTATTTTAAGGTCGGTATTCATGTCGACCGCGCTAGTGGAATCGTCCAAAACCAAAATCTTAGGTTTAGACATCAGCGCACGGGCAATGCAAAGCCTTTGCCTTTGTCCGCCCGAAACGTTTGCGCCGCCTTGCTCGATGTGGGTATCTAACCCGTCAAGACGGTAAACGAATTCGTCTGCACACGCAAGTTTCAACGCTTCGTCTATATCCTCGTCGGTAGCGTTTTCGTTACCCCACTTCATATTTTCGCGCACGGAACCCGAAAACAAAACGTTTTTTTGCAAAACCATCGCGACGGATTTTCTTAAAACGTCGAGGTCGTAATCCTTTACGTTTACCCCGCCGATTTTAAGTTCGCCTTCGGTAACGTCGTAAAGACGAGGCAAAAGTTGAACGAGAGTCGTTTTAGAACTACCCGTACCGCCTATAATACCGATGGTTTCGCCGCTTTTTATATGAAGGTCGACATTTTCCAGACAATTTACGCCGCCTTTACCCGAATACGAAAAACTCACGTTTGAAAAATCGATACTGCCGTCTTTAACTTCGGTCACCGCGTCGTTAGGGGTGACGATAGAAGGCTCTTGATGCAAAACCTCCAAAATACGGTCGGTAGATGCTTTTGCCATAGTAATGTTTACGTAAATCATCGAAAACATCATAAGACTCATAAGTATTTGCGTACTGTATGTGATAATCATACTAAGTTGAGTATCTTGAAGCGCGCTGCCTTGAGTTCCTATAATCATTTTCGCACCGAACCACCCTACAAGAGTGATTACTATATACATGCAAAGTTGCATTATAGGGTTTGAAAGAGCTACGATCTTGCTTGCTTTGCTATGGCTGTCGTAAACGTCGTTAGATACTTCGGTAAACTTTTCGATTTCCTCTTTTTCTTGCACGCTCGATTTAACGACGCGCATTCCGCGGATATTTTCTTCTACGACGATGTTCATACGGTCGTATTTTTTGAAAAGTTTTTTGAAAATCGGCATAGCCTTTTTAAATATAAAGACAAGCCCGCACACCAAAATAGGAACGGCTATTGCGAAAACGCCCGCCAAAGGTCCGCCGACCGTTATGGTCATTATTAGCGCGAATATGAGCATAAGCGGAGAACGTATCGCGATACGTATTACCATCATATATGCGTTTTGAACCATATTAACGTCGGTCGTCATACGCGTTATCAGCGACGCCGAAGAGAATTTGTCGATATCTTCGAAAGAATACTGCTGAACCTTTTCGAACATATCGTGTCTGATGTTTGTTGCGAAACCGTTTGACGCCTTCGAGCACGCAACGCCCGAAAGCGCGCCGAACAAAAGCGCAACCAAACTCATCGCGATAAGCAGTAAACCGTAAGTTATTACCGCCGTCATATCGTCGTTTTTTATGCCTTGTTCCAATAAAAGCGTCATAACATACGGAATAAGTATATCGAAAACGCATTCCACGGCAACGAAAATCGGCGATAATATAGACGACTTTTTGTACTGTCTAACACACCTTTTGATTAATTCAATCATTTATCATCACCTTTTCGATTCTGTCTTTTTGTAAACTTTCGGAATTTAAAAAAGACAAAACCGCTTAAAAATTTTTACCTAAATTTATTGTTTGCCGCCGCCCTTTACCGCCGTTTTATTGTAAAAACACAGCGATAATCGACCTATAGGCGGACTTTTTATTTTTCGCTTTCACGTATAACCGCATCTTGGATTTTTTTTATGGTCTTTAAAAAAGCGTCGATTTCTTTTTCCGATAAATCCTTTGAAACCAATACTTCGAGGTTATCGACCTTTTTAAAAGAGTACGCCAAAGTTTCCTCGGCTTTTTTTGTAAGCGTGATTTCCTTAAGCCTTTTGTCGGCATCGTCGGTCGTTCTTTCGATAAGCCCCTTTTCTTCCATCTTCGCGAGTTGCAAACTTGCGGAAGATCTTCGCAAGGAAAATTCCTTTTCGATATCTTTTTGAAAAATTTGCCTATCCTTGTTATGTAACAAATAACCGCAAATCTGTCTATCGGAAAACGTGAGAATGTCTTCGGGATCGGCTTTTGACTTAGCCTCCAAAAGCCTAAATATTAAGTTCTGCGTTTTTTTGATTTCCCTCAAAAGATACCTTGACATACCGCACCGATATTTGTTAGTAGTCTAACAATTTTTTTGTTCTTAGATATTATATGCGCTATTTATTTTTAAGTCAACGAAATCCCTACCCTTTTTGCGGAATTTAAGTGATTTTTCGGTGAAGAATTTTTTTGACGATAAAAAAAACGCCGCGTAAATGTAAAGCGACGATTTCCGTGAGCTGCAAGTTCACCTATAAAATTTCCGGTTCTAAAATAAATGTTGGGGTGTCAGGAAAAAGCTATAAAAAAAGTTGAGC